>JAVCDJ010000189.1 GCA_030765845.1 Candidatus Stygibacter australis | reverse complement strand
GTAACATATAATGCAGCTTCTGAGCCTGAATATGAATGGGAAGTGGAAGATCCATCAATAGTGGAACTATTATTGATAAACGCAGATGCACATACACTGGTGATCCGCAGAGGTGTGGAAACGGGGACTACGGAAATAACAGTCAGAGATATCATCAATGATCATCAGCGGGTGATAGATATAATAGTGGAGTGAAGAAGAGCTGATAATAATTTTGTGAACATGGTGAACTGAGTAAACGGGATAAATTGCTGATATAGGTTGAGATAACGGGTCAACCATTGCGAAGGTTTGCAACCATTCGCAAGGTTTTGGTTGGGAGACACAAATAATTTTATTTGACAGAAAATTAATAATAAAAAATGTTTGTAATCAAATAAATTTAAAGGAGTATTGCATGAATAATTTTACAGGTAGATTGCGAAATAACTAAACGCAACTGATCTACTTAGAAAGCAAAACTAAGAAATTATCAATAAGCTGCCGCAGGCAGAAAATATATTGGTGGGATCAGTAGCGAGAAGTAAAAAGCGCCTGAATTCCACCATTTTTGTATCAACAAATCCCGGGGATTCAGGTTTCCCGGGATTTTTTTTTGTAGGAGGTAATGGATGAATAATATGAAAAGATTATGGAACTTGATGCGAGGAGAAAGGCATCTATATATGCTGGCTATCATCTCTGTGGCAGTGGCAGCATTAATGAATTTTATCTGGCCCCTGGTACTCAGGGTGACAGTAGATAATATCATTGGCAGTGAGGTGATGAATGGTAAAACGTGGATAGACCCGGTATTGCAGAACATATTTGCAGTACTGGGAGGCAGGGAACATTTAATGAAGAATCTCTGGATATGTGCCTTGATCCTAATACTGCTTTCCCTGCTGCGTGGATCGGCACAATTCTTAAAAGGTAAATGGAGTGCCTCTGCATCGCAGAATATCGCCCGGAATCTGAGAAATCGTCTTTATGATCATATCCAGAGACTGCCCTATAAATATCATCAGAAGGTAGAGACAGGAGATTTGATCCAGCGCAGTACTTCTGATATTGAGACAGTTCGCAGGATGCTGGCAGTGCAATTAGTAGAGATAGGCAGAACTTTGTTCATGTTTGTGTTTGCCATGAGTTTTATGCTGCCAATGAGTCTGGAATTGACTTTGTATTCATTGATAATGATGCCTTTTATCATGGCTTTTTCTTTTTTCTTTTACCAGAAGATACGTGATGTGTTCAAGGAAGTGGAGAAATCTGAAAGCAAGATGCACAGCGTGATCCAGGAGAATGTGACTGGAGTGAGGGTAGTGAGGGCATTTGCTGCTCAAAATTATGAGATAGATAAGTTTGAAGAAAGAAATAGAGACTATACACAAAATCTCTATACAATGATGAAGAAACTGGCAATGTTCTGGTCATTCTCCGATCTATTGTGCGGGATGCAGATGGTATTGGTGATCGGGCTTGCCACCTGGCAGGCAGCTACTGGAAAGATCACTTTGGGAACAATGATGGCATTTAGTTCTTATATAGGAATGCTCATCTGGCCCTTCCGGTCATTAGGCAGGATATTGGTGGATATCGGTAAGAGCACGGTGTCAATAGGCAGAATAGATGAGATATTGCATGAGCAAAAAGAAGAGTTGGGCGATATAGAAGGCGAACCCGTGAAAGGTGAAATTGAATTTGATAATGTGTGGTTTGGCTATGAGCAAGATAAGCCGGTACTTAAGGGTGTGAGTTTGCAGATAGCAGCAGGAGAAACTGTGGCATTTCTGGGAGCGACTGGTTCTGGTAAATCAAGCCTTGTTCACCTGTTACCCATGCTTTATGATTATCAGCAGGGATCAATCAAGATAGATGGCAGGGAATTACGCGATCTTGGTAAGCACTATATCCGCCAAAATATTGGAATAGTGCTGCAAGAGCCTTTCCTTTTTTCACGCAGTATAGAAGAAAATATAGGCGTAACAGAAGTAGATTTCAACCTGGAAAGTATTATCAAAGTTGCAGAGCAGGCAGCAGTTCACGAAGTAATCAATGAATTTGATAAGGGCTATCAGACCCTGGTAGGAGAAAGGGGAGTTACTTTAAGCGGAGGTCAAAAGCAGAGGATTGCCATGGCACGAACTTTGATGCAGGAATCTCCGATCCTGATCTTTGACGATTCGCTTTCAGCAGTGGACACAGAGACGGATCGCAAAATTCGGCAGCGCCTGCTGAAAAGGCGAAATAAGGTAACTACGATAATAATTTCACACAGGCTGACTACAATCTCAGAAGCAGACAGGATATTTGTGCTCGAAGATGGGAGGATATCGCAGACGGGTAAGCATGCTGATCTGATAGCTCAGGATGGTATATATCAGCGGATCTGGCAGATACAGAGCAGCTTTGAAGAACGAGGTACGGCATAACAGTGAAGATGGATAAGAAATTGAAAAATATTAAGATGGATCGCGAGTTTTCGTTAATTCAGAGCTCAAAATTCATCATTCAAAATTACTATGGTGGTAGATATGAATAGTTTTGAAGAATATGATTATAATAAGCAGTTTGACGTAGGGACTTTTCGTCAGATAGGGGCTTATTTGAAGCCAATGTGGAAAAATCTGCTGATATTAGCAGTACTGATGATGATGACGGCAGGGGTGGATATCATCTATCCATTATTTAACCGCTATGCAATAGATGAATTTATAATTCCCGGTAATACTGGTGGTATAGGGCTATTTTTGGCAGGATTTCTGGGGATATTTGTGCTCCAGAGTTTCAATATATATTTCTTTATTGTCTGGGCCGGTAAGATAGAAATTGGATTATGTTACCGCATTCGCCGGGATGGATTCAGGAAACTGCAGGATCTGGCATTCAGGTATTTTGACAAGACACCAGTAGGCTGGATCATGGCGAGGATGACTTCTGATACCGGCAGGCTAAGTGAGATCATCAGTTGGGGTCTTGTAGATATGGTGTGGGGAAGCATGCTGCTGGTCGGTAATATAATTGCCATGCTGCTGCTTAACTGGCGTCTGGCATTACTCAGTCTCACAATTGTTCCAGTGATGGGAGTAGTGACATTTTACTTTCATAAAATAATCTTGCGATCATACAGGGATGTAAGAAAGACTAATTCCAGGATCACAGGAGCAGTGAGTGAAGGAATATCAGGTGCTATCACAACCAAGACTCTGGTTTTGGAAGATAAAAATTTAAATGATTTTCAAAAACTTACGAGAAAGATGTTCATGGTATCTGTTCGAGCTGCTGTGGTTTCGGCAATATTTATGCCTATCCTGGTTGTCCTGGGAACAACCGGAACTTCGCTGGTATTATGGAAAGGTGGAAATGGCGTTCTGGCAGGGACAGTCACTTTTGGAACCCTGGCAGCTTTCATCAGTTATATATCTATAATGATGGAGCCACTTTATCAGATCGGCAGGATATTTGCTGAGCTGCAAAATGCGCAGGCATCTGCGGAACGTATCTTCTCATTATTAGAAGAAGGTGTAGAGATAAAGGACAGCGAAGAAGTAATGAAACGTTACCGCACAGATGATTATGGAGTATGTGAAAGTTTGCCAGAGATCAAAGGAGCAATCACCTTTGAAGGAGTGAGTTTTGAATATAAAGACGGTGAACGGGTACTGGACAATTTTGATCTTGAGATCAAGTCAGGAGAAAAAATCGCTCTGGTGGGTGAAACAGGCTCCGGCAAGAGTACAATAGTAAATCTTATCTGCAGGTTCTATGAACCACAGCAGGGGAGTATTAAAATTGATGGTGTGGATTACCGGGAACGACCATTGCTCTGGCTGCAATCCCAGATCGGGTATGTTTTGCAAACACCGCACCTGTTTAGCGGGACTATTCGGGAAAACATCCGTTATGGTTGTCTGGAAGCAGATGAGGAAGAAATTATCGCAGCAGCCAAACTGGTAAATGCTCATAATTTTATCAGCAAAATGGAAAAAGGTTATGACAGTGAAGTGGGTGAAGGTGGAGCAGGACTCTCATCAGGTGAGAAGCAATTGATCTCATTTGCCCGGGCAATAATCGGTAATCCGGCAATATTTGTTCTGGATGAAGCTACCTCATCAGTTGATACCGAAACGGAGCAGATGATCCAGAGAGCAATCGAACAGATATTGCATGACCGAACCAGCTTCATAGTCGCTCACAGATTATCCACTATCAGATCAGCAGACCGGATACTGGTGATAGCAAAAGGGAAAATAATAGAAATGGGTAACCATGAAGAGTTACTGGCGCAAAAAGGTCATTACTGGCAGCTTTACCGTAATCAGTTTATGGAAGAGATGTACCAGGCTATATAGGAGGCGTTATGAGTCATAAAGAAAGCAAGGGATTAATAGAAGTAGAGACAAAATTACAAACGGCACACTTGATCGGGATATGTGAAAATACGCTGGAAGAGAAAGAAAAATCTATGCAGGAACTTAAGCTGCTGGTGAAAACGATGGGTCTGGAGACAGAAAGCATAAATATTCAGAAGCGTGACAAGCCCACGATAAAGTATTATACTGGAAGCGGTTTCATGAAAGAAGTAACAGAAAAAATGGAAGAAGGTGATGTATTAATATTTGAAAATGATCTTCAACCTTCACAGATAAGAAATATCAGTAAAGAGTTCAAAATTGATATTATGGACAGAACAGAAGTGATACTTGAGATATTTCAGCAGCATGTGAGGAGCAAGGAAGCCCGGATCCAGGTAAATCTGGCAAGATATGAATATGAGTTGCCCCGTTTAAGAAATATGTGGAAGCATCTTGATCGTGAGAAAGGTACCGCAGCTACTGGTGGCATATCTCGTGGAAGCGGAGAGAAGCAGTTGGAACTTGATAAACGTTATGTTAGGCTCAAGATCAGGAAAGCCAGGCATGACCTTGCGAAGATCGCCAACCAGAAAGAAGTGCAAAGGCAGTATCGCTTAGCTCATTTTAAGAAAGTGTGTATTGTGGGATACACCAATGCCGGAAAATCAACTTTGTTCAATTCGCTCACAGATGGTAATGTTCTGGTGGAAGATAAGTTATTTGCCACACTGGAATCTACATCCAAAGCCATAAATCTGGGAAAGGGCAAAGATGTGATATTATCAGACACGGTGGGATTTATCTCAAAATTACCTCATCATCTGGTTGCCTCGTTTCGAGCTACTTTGCAGGAAGTGATAGGTGCTGACCTGCTTTTGCACGTGGTTGATGCAGCTGATGAGGAATATAATTCTCATATTAAAGATGTGAATATTGTGCTGGAAGAGATTAAGGCAGGCGAGATACCACGCATGTTGATTTTTAATAAATCTGATATTTTACCTGATGATAGGAAGGCGGATATAAGCGAAGAATATCCAGAATCTTTGCTTGTTTCTGCCTCAGAAAAGCTGGGATTAGATATTTTACTTGATGAAGTAGATAAGAAATTGAATATTGCACACGTTATTGAAATTCTTATTCCACACGTTGAGCAGAAGACCATATCTCACTTGAATGAGCTGGGAGTGGTCTTGGACAGGGAATATAGGAATGAGGGAGTAGTAATGAAAGTGCTTTTGAATGAAGAAGATATCTATAAGTTTAAAAACTGGAAAATATAAGGAGATACTATGTTTGATGAATTAAAAAGAAAACTCAATGGGAGATACGAAGAGGAATATGAAATTGCTCTGCAGAATTGTGAAGAAATGCTGGAGGAAACCAGGGAACAAAATGACAACTGGGAAAGGTATTTCCATTTTCTGGGATTAAAATACAAGATGAGCTGCCAGTTAATAGAAGATTGGACTGAGAGTTTTTATCTTAATCATCAGATAGACGAATTGCAGGCATTGAATAAGCAGCTGTTTGCCGGGGTGACTGTAGAGGAATATGCTACAAGCTTTGCTAATCCGGCCTACGCAGTTCAGGAATTTGGTGAAGAGATGGGTAAACTGGTTGTTGGGGTAGCAGCAATGATCCAGCCTTTGTATCATAAAGCAGTTGAAAATCAGCATTTTGAGGTCACACTATTTGGCAGCATGTTGATAAAACTGTATCAGGCAAAGCGGGAAGCAGATATCTGGAAAGAGATCATTCAAGAGACGCTGATGCGCAGAGATGATGATAGAGCAGAGTATCAGCAGATAAAGCAATATTCACCCGATAACAGAGCATATCTGGAGATTGTGGAGATATCAGATTTGACTGACTTGCGATATCTATATCAATATCTGCATTATATTGGGCCTAATGAAATAGAAACTGCCAAATTCTTAAACAATTATCCAGATGATAAGGTGACCAGACTTGCTAAAACGCTGGTGGATGCCTATATCAAAGGTTTCGAGAGTGATAATAAGGATTACCACATCAAAGATACTGTAAGGGTCATGTATAATATTGGGCAGGAACAAATAGTTCGCAAGGTTATCCGTATGCTGAAAGGACACGGATTATCTGCTTTAATAACTTTTGTGGGTAGCACTAAGGTAAATCCTCAGTATAATTTTGATCACCGTTATGATAGCGCAATTTATCTTAATCAGGAGATAGTTGACCAATCGATAAGTATATATGCCGAAGCAAGTGCCAGGACAGCAGATTTGCTGAAAGGTTATTCCGGAGGTATATATTTTGATAGATTTGGTGAAAAATTATTCTCACCTGAACAGAAAGATGAATGCTTGAAACTTGATCCAGAGCAACAGCAGCTAATGAAAAGGTTGAGCATTAATAGTAGCCAGATCAGGGATAAATATGCACCACGTTCAGAAACCAGTTTCTGCATAATCGGCTTTCCAGTACCAGAGATTGGAAACCAGTTCACAGAGATATTTGAAAATACAGCAGAGATAAATATGCTTGAATCTGAGCATTGGGAGACTATCCAGCAGAAGATCATTGATGTGCTGGATAAAGCTGATTATGTGGAAGTGAAAGGTAAAGATGATAACCTTACTGATATCCGGGTGCAGATGCAGAAACTACTGATCCCGGAAAAGCAAAGTAACTTTTGCAACTGTGGGGCAGATGTGAATATTCCTGTGGGTGAAGTATTCACATCACCTCAACTGGAGGGGACAAATGGAATATTGCATGTTACAGATATCTACCTTAATGATCTGCATTATGATAACTTGAAGCTGACTTTTGAAGATGGTTTTGCCACTGAATATACCTGCACGAACTATGAAGATGCCGAAAAGAACCATAAATATGTATTTGAAAGTCTGTTTCTTCCGCATGTCAAACTGCCCTTAGGTGAATTTGCGATAGGAACCAATACTCTTGCCTATCTAATGGCAAAGAAATTTAATATATTACCTCAGATGCCGGTGTTGATAATCGAGAAAATGGGTCCCCATTTTGCGATTGGTGATACCTGCTTCAGTTGGGAAGAAGATAAACCTGTATTCAATCCAGACGGAAAAGAAATAATCGCCAGAGATAATGATGTGAGTATTCTGAGAAAGACAGATATGAACAAAGCTTATACCAATAAGCATACTGATATCACGCTTCCCTATGAAGAACTGGCATACATCACAGCCGTAACCGAAAGCGGAGAACGCTTTGATATTATCAAAGACGGGCGTTTTGTGGTTCCGGGTACGGAAGAACTGAATGAACCGTTGGAAGAACTTGATAAAATGAAATGAACCTGAAAGAGATAACAGAAAAGAATCGGATAGCCTGGAATGCCGTGATGCCCTATCATCAGAAGGCAAAAAAAGAAGAATGGGACACAAATTTCATACAGTCTGGTTATATTATACAGCAGGAACCTGAACTGGGTAAGCTGCTGGATGTGGGAATAGCAGGTAAGAAGATCATTCATCTCTGCTGTAATAATGGTAGAGAACTGCTTTCGCTCAAAAATATGGGTGCAGATTTCTGTCTGGGAGTAGATATCAGTGATAATGCCATAAAGGGAGCCAAAGAACGGGCTTCAGTATGCAATATTGCTGTGGATTATCTTCGCAGTGATGTCTATGACCTGGGAGATGAATATACAGGCTGCTTTGATCTAGTTTATATGACAATAGGCGGTTTAGTCTGGTTACCAGAAATCAAGCGTTTCTTTGCGATAGTAAACAGATTATTAAAGCCGGGCGGAGAATTCTTTATTTATGATTCTCACCCATTCTCAAATTTATTGCCCTGGGAAGGCGATGCTAATACAAAAGTGGAAATCACTCAACCCTATTTTCATCCTGAAGCATGGGAGTGGAGTGATGGAATGGATTATTATGGGGGTGCAGAATATGAAGCACCTGTGCATTATGAATTCACCTATACTCTCTCTGAGATATTAATGGCACTGATCGATAATAAGATCGAGATCAGGTTTATGGGAGAATATGAAAAAGATATTTCCTGTGGATTTGAGTGGCTGGAGCAGAGGAGTATGAAATTGCCCTTATCATATATCTTGATAGGGCAGAAGCAAAAGGATATTAATGATGGAGATAAAACAAATAAATCTGGAAGGAGCAAGAATTGTAGAATTTGAGTCTAAATTTGCTGCTTCCGTTGCGGATATGTGGAATGCCAGTGCCGAAGGCTGGAACGGCGATATGTGGGATATGACAGAGCAAAAAGTGCTTAATGAAGAACTTAATGCGGACAGCCTGGTTTTGTATTTGCTTATAGATGATAATGAAAAAGTGATAGGCTATTGCAAACTGGAAGAATACAATGACAAAAAAGCAGTCTATATTCCTCTTTTGAATGTGATCCCTGAATTCTGGGGCAGGAAATATGGTAAAGCATTACTGCTTAAAACCCTTGAAACAACAATTAAACAAGGTTATAACAGACTTGACCTGCATTCCTGGAGTGGTAATACTAAAGCTGTACCTTTATACAAAAAGACAGGATTTCGCTGGCAAACCGGTAATTCATCCATGTATATGATGAATTATTTGCCCTTATTACTTAACCTGGAATTGTTGCAGCCCTATTTTGCTAAATTAGACTGGTATAATGATTTTGATTGTGACCTGGCTCTGGAGCCAGATGGTAATATGGAAAACGGATTTGAGTTTTTTCATTACTGCTGGAAGAAGGATGACAGGTACTTGGAAGCAGTGTTTGATGCTAATGTTAAAGGACTGTGCCGGGTAAAGTGTAATGACTTTGAGCTGAACCTGAAGGCTGCTGACAAAAAGGTATATTATGGCAAACGGGAAGTGCAACTAGAGCTGAAAAACAATCTTGCTGATCCTCTGATTATTAAGATAGAAATGTCTGGTGAAGCAGATATAGAAATTGATGAGAAACGAGAAATCACTTTATCTGGCAGTCGAACAGAAACTTTCTGGATAGAGGTGAAAGATGATTTTGAGAGAAAGGGGCATGAATGCCCGGCTGTTATCGCTAATGTGAAAATCAATGGCAAGCTTATACCTCTCAAGCTGGGTTTGAATCCACAGGCTCCTGTACAGGTAGCACTCAAAGCCGAGATTCAAAGGCTATATCGTCCTGGCAACATAGATCTATATCTGCAATTGAGAAATAACCTCAAAGAAACAAAGCAGCTTTCTACTGAACTGAAAGATACAGAATTTCTACATTTCTATGAAAATGA
The DNA here is from genome assembly GCA_030765845.1 of Candidatus Stygibacter australis. Taxonomy (NCBI): domain Bacteria; kingdom Pseudomonadati; phylum Candidatus Cloacimonadota; class Cloacimonadia (SeqCode); order Cloacimonadales (SeqCode); genus Candidatus Stygibacter; species Candidatus Stygibacter australis. Next base: position 4,587 of record JAVCDJ010000189.1, on the reverse strand, counting down.
GATATCTATAGAATTAAAGCCTAAGGAAACCAAAACCATCAAGCTTCAAGCAAGATTGGAAAAAGGTTGTTTCTATGATGAGCGGATCAATATTAAGCTGCACAGCGAGATTGATAATATCACCTATGTACAAAGACTCAGAGCAGCCATTCCTGACCTGAATTCTATCATTTATGGAAGCTACCAAGAGTACTCAATTCTGCAAAATGGTCCAGTTTTTTTGAAATGTAACCATACAGGTAATTATTATGCCATGTCACTAAATGTTCTAAACACAGATTACTGGTTGGTTATGAAATTACCTCGGCTATGCGAACCTCTTGATAAAGAATTCCTGCATGCTGTACATGACAAGATCAGTTTTGAAGAGCTGGCTGACAGTGTGGTTATGCGAGTACAATTTACAAGCAAGAATGGGCAGTTGCAGGTGAGTCATCTTTTTAAACTAAGATATGATAATGTTTTGGAGCATAATTGGGAAATAGAAAACATCAGTGGTGAGAATATTGATGTTAAACATTTGGAAACTGCCTATGGTTCTGCTGCTACCCATGCTCTATATGACGGGAAGATGCTTCAAATGACCCTGGAAGAGAAAAACCGATACTGGTTTGGACTGAAAGCTGATCAGATAACTTCTGGTTGGAGTTATTATCTGAATGAAGGTTTATCCGTGGCAATGCTCTGGGATAGTCAGCACGAATTCAAATTTGGTGAATGGTGGCAGCGCGTACTCTATAAAGTGGGAGCACTGGAAGCAAATGAGACAAGAACCATTTATGGAGAGACCATCATGTTAAATCATTTCTTGAATTGGCAGGAATATTATCACTGGTATTTTGGAAACCGTGATTATCCTGATATCATCAGGATAAAGGAACTGAAAGTTAATGATGGTAATCCATTCTGTGGTAAGCAGATTGAAGTTAGGTATTCAGACATTCATGACAGTATGGATGAGAAGACCATCAGGCTGATGGGAGATGGAGAGCAGCTTCATGAAGAGCATTACATCAGTGGTGTCTGGCAGAAAAAAATTGCCCACCACAATAAAGTTACGCTGGAAATCGAAGAAGCTTCCAAAAAATATTCCTATAAACAAAATACATTCTTGAATTGTCCGCAATCTATGCAGTTTTCTTTGCATGAACAGTCTGGAAAACAGATAATTGTGTTAAAGGGAGAAAAGCTGGAAATGCAGACTTCAGCAGAATTCTTTCCTGGTGTGTTTTCACTTAAATATAAAGGAAAAGAATTACTAAGCAGTTCCTTTCCTGAAACAATAATCAGAGGTTGGCAAAATCACTGGCGAGGAGGAATTTCTATAATTCCAAACGGGGTATCAAGTGCGATTCTGGAGCAGCAGAAAGTAGATGTGAAGCAGGAAGAGCGGTTGGATAATTTTGGGAATATCTGGCAGGGATTTAGTTATGCTATGAAATTTAATGAAAAAGTGCCAGTAATGGATGGTGTCACTATGCAGTATAACTATTTGGTTAGCCCTTCACAAAATGTTCTGGCAATTTTTTGTGAGATGATTGATACTGGTGGTGCCTATTTTACCGGTTTCTATGCTTCAGCAGGTATTAATATTAATGAAGAACAACCGGTTAATTTCAATTGTGATAACACTATTCTCAAAGTGTCTGAAAGAAGCATGAGAAAAGGGAATCTGTCTTTTGCATCAGCAAAACTGGATAACTGCAACTATCTTATGAATTTTTATACAAGCAAAAATCATTTATGCGTCACAGTTGGCAGTCAAATGGGAGCAGTATCAGATAATTTTTCAATTTTCGGAGTAGAACCTGGCAAGATAAAAGCTTCCCAGCCATTGTATCTGGTAATTAGTGAGAAAAAGGTTTCTGCTGATGAACTTAAGATATTGAAGAACATTAAATGGAGTTGAAATGAAGGAAATTAAAAGAGTGGTTGCTGTCCATGATATTTCCGGATTTGGTAAAGCTTCACTAACAGCAGTGATACCGATACTTTCCACTATGGGTATCCAGGTGTGTCCTCTACCCACAGCAGTGCTTTCTGCTATTAGTGAGTTCCCTCAGACGAGACTGCATGATCTCACCGGATTTATGGATGAGGTGATAGATCACTGGCAATCTCTCGACTTGAGATTTGACGCTGTTTACAGTGGTTTTCTGGGGTCTCCGCAGCAGGTGAAGATCATGCAGAATTTGATCAAGAAAACTGCTGCCAGGGATTGCCTGATAGTGATCGATCCTGTGATGGGTGATAATGGGGAATTGTATTCTGTGTTTTCAACTGAGATCATCACATCAATGCAGGAACTGATAAAAAGTGCTCATGTGATCACTCCCAATCTGACGGAAGCTGCTTTTTTATTAGATGAGAAAATCGGGCAGAAATTAGATAGGGATATTGTGATAGAATGGCTGCATAAGCTTTCTGACCTGGGACCTCAAATCGTGATCATTACCAGCGTACCGGATTATGATGATGAAACTAAAACCTGCGTTTTTGCTTATGACAGGCCTGCCAAAGAATACTGGAAAATGTCTTGCGAATATATCCCTGGCGGTTTTCCAGGAACTGGTGACGCTTTTACAAGCGTCGTGACAGGATGTTTGATGCAAAACAAATCTCTTTCTTATGCTATTGAAAAAGCAGCAAAATTTGTTTATAAAGCAATTGAATTTTCGCTGGATTATTTAACTGATAAGAGGCAGGGCATATATCTGGAACCGGTATTACCAGAATTATTGAAACCTCTTGGGAATCAGAGAATTCAGAAACTGGAGTGGTAGAATTGAAGAAACTGGATCTGGTTATTATGGATCTTGATGGTTCACTGCTGAATTCCCAGAGCATGATCAGTGAAAAGGATCAAAGCACACTTAAAAAATTGGGGAATAAGGGAGTGATCCGGGCAATCGCTACAGGAAGAAATTACTATTCTGCCCAGCAGGTGATCAAGAATAATCCTGAAATTGATTATGCCATTGTCTCAACAGGTTTGGGTATTATTGATTTTCATACTGGAGAATATCTGGCAGAGAACTTTCTGGAAAGCAAAGATGTGATCTATCTTACTAAATTGCTGCTGAAAGAAAAGGTGGATTTTATGATCCATAACACGCTTCCGGATAATCATTTTGTAATCTGCCACGATGCAGGAACGGGACATCCTGATTTTCAGCTGCGCTGGGGCTGGTATCGTGAATTTGCCAGCAATCTGCAAAGTGATCTGAATAAACTGCAAAAAGCATCTCAATTTGTTGCTTTTTTCCCACATAACACTCCTCGAATTGCCCAATTACGCCAGCAATTACCCCAATTTAAGATCATCAGAACCACATCACCAATCACCGGGCATTATGACTGGATGGAAATTTTCCCTTTAAATGTCTCCAAGGGACATGCTTTGCAGTGGTTATGTAACAGGCATCATATTGATATTAAAAATACCCTTTGCCTGGGCAATGATTATAATGACCTTGACATGTTAAGACTGGCTGGAAAAAGCTATGTAACTGAAAATGCTGCAGAAGATATAAAAAATGAGTTCCTGGTAACAGTTTCAAATGACCAGGATCCATTAACAGAGATTGTGAGGGATTATGATATTTGGTAGAAAAATTGATTATCGAGATATTTCTTTTATTATCTATTTTGTGATTTCACTTTTACTCACCATCATGCATGAACCTTTCAAGAATGAGGCTCAAGCCTGGCTAATAGTGCGCGATCTTGACCTGCCTGGTATTATGAATATCATGTGGTATGAGGGTACACCTGCACTCTGGCATCTGCTGCTTTTTCCACTGGTAAAACTGGGATTACCTTATTTCTCCATGCAGCTAATGCACTGGATATTTGCTGTTATCATAGTTTGGCTGATGCTTTATAAATCACCTTTCCCAGCCATCTTCCGCGTATTATTCAGTTTTTCCTATTATTTCCTTTATGAATATTCTGCCATTGCCCGTAATTATAATATTACTATACTTCTGATGTTTCTATTAGCAATGCTCTGGAAACGGAAGCAGGAACTACCTTTTTTATTTTGTCTGCTGGTAATCCTGATGATCAACACAAATCTGATCATCTGGGGATTTGGGGTAATGATTGTACTGCTCTTTTTTTATGACTGCAAGTGTGCAAATAAAAAGTTTTCTGCATCTCATTATATATCCCTCATCATACTTCTGGCAGGTTTTGCTTTGATGTTCTTCCAGATAATTCCTCGTGATCAGGCGAGTGATCAAAGCGTTGTCAGTTTCAGTTTCTTTGATCTTAAATTTCCTGAAATGATCTTTCGAGCCCCGGCAAATGCCATTATTTCCGTGGGTGGTAATCCGGAATCAATGGTTATACCTTTCTTCTTTTTCTTATGTTCAACTGCGGTATTAGTGCTTCTGGTCAAAAAAGTTCCCATTTTCCTTGCCACAATTTTATCTTCCGCATGGTGCATCTACATGTTTATGTTCATATATTCCGGTGGAGTGCGTCATCATGGATATTTGTTAATGATATTTATCTTTTTCTTCTGGATACGGGTTTAAAGGGCAAAAATTGGTTGCTAAAATAGGGCATAACTAATTATTAGTA
>JAVCDJ010000188.1 GCA_030765845.1 Candidatus Stygibacter australis | reverse complement strand
GAGAATAGAATTATCAAAGAATCCTCATTTCATTTGTAGTACCCAAATTTAAAACCGGTTTGTTGTTTTTCAATGACTTAGCGGTTGTTTCTCGAAAGATGGGCTAAGGAAGAATTATTCTTTTCCGGGAGCAGTTATTTCACACCGATCATGATATTATTTATCCGGATAACATCTATATTATTTATCCTGATGTGCACTTATGACAGCATATTTATGCCCTGGAACACAATCGGGGGGATGTTAACGCATTATTTGCCAGGGATATTATTATATATTTTATTTGAGATGAGTCGCGTATTTCAATTCCGGCTATCAGAGAGCCGGCTTCATTTTGGTATAACCCTGAGTTTTATAGTTGCCTTACTTCATTTTGCCTTAATCTCTCCGGAAGGAGTTCAGCAGGTATATTTATTTGAAGCTGTTTTATTAACTGTGCTCTATTATTTTGCTCCGGGAAAGGATTTTTCCACAGCTTTGGCATTATCAATACTATTGAGTATATTTATGATATTGATGATGCTTATCAATCATGTAAATTTTGATGACCGGTGGATATTGAACCTGTTATTTTATCATCTTTTGATATTAGGTGGCCTGATGCTTACCTATATAGTTCAAAGGTTATTAGGGAAAATGGTGAGGATCAGTCTGGAATTGAATTCCCAGAATTCCGCCTTTCAGCATTTGAAGGAGGAATTCTGCAATACGCTTGACGGGCTTACGCTGGGAATACTGCTCTTGGATCATGAGGGAGAAATCCTGGTTTATAACGAGCGGTTCAAGGAGCTGAGCGGAACAGATGAAATAGCAAAGAAGCATAATATCAGTGAATTAGGATTTTTCCAGGCAGAGTCAAGCGGGAATGTTTATCGGGAAATAGTCCTTAAGAATGAGCCCTTGAACGAAGAAATGCGGCAGGAATCCGGTGACCGCAGTTACTGGCTGGGCATCAAAGGATTAAAAATATATTCCCGTACACATAAGGAACAATACCTGGTATTACTGGAAGATATCACAAAGCAGAAGCAGAACCAGCTGGCACGGGATCGCCTGGAGAGGCATCTGGAAGCAGTATTTAATTCAGAGAGCAGCATAGTGCTATATGAGCGTCGAGGAGAGGAATGGTTTTTCACAGAGAATGTAAGCCATTTTACAGGCTGGAGTGCCTCCGAATTGAGCAAAGGTAAGTTTTTTTATGAGCAGTTAGTACATAGTAGTGACAAGCCATTTATAAGAGAGAAATACCAGAAATGGGTGGAAACCGGTAAAGATACAATACTAAATTTATGGTACAGAATAAATAGACGTGATGGCCGGATAATCTGGCTGGAGGAACGGACAAGTAGAGTAGTAACAGAAGATGGCGTTGAGATAATCACCGGGATCTTGATAGATACCACGGAATTGAAGGCAACAGAGCGTGAATTACGGATCAGCGAAACAAGTTTGACCAGGGCACAGGAGATAGCTCATATTGGAAGCTGGCTATATATATTCAGTGATCAAAGTATGCAGATATCACAAGAGCTTTACAAAATTCTAGAAATAGATGAGATAGATAAACCTAAGCTGGTGAATTATCTGGATTACGTACATCCGGAAGACCGTGAGCAGATAAACTGGAAACTGGAAGAGCTTGAGAAGAGGCAGAAACAGCATATGTATTTGGAATTCAGGGTGATAACAGCCAAAGGTAATGAGCGGGAAGTGAACGTTCAGATAGAGGCCTCCCGGGTGGAAGATGAGTTAGTCTCAATCGAGGGGACACTGCTTGACGTAACGGAACATAAGGAACTTGAACGGCAATTATTCCAGCATCAGAAGATGGAAGCGATAGGGACACTGGCAGGTGGAATTGCCCATGACTTTAATAATATTTTGAATATAATCATGGGTTATGCTTCCGTGATAGGCGAGCAATTGCCTAATGACAGTGACCTATGGCATAAATTTGACCGGATCAATGCCGCAGCTCAGCGAGCGAAGAATCTGGTAACGCATATATTAACGATCAGCAGGCAGCATGAAAGCCATAAACGGGCATTTCGGATGGATGAATTATTACATGAGCACCTTGATCTACTGAGAGCAGCAATACCATCATCAATCACAATCGAGAAGCAACTGGATTCTGAGAGTTATATTTATGGCAATTCAGACCAGATAGAGCAGGTGGTGATGAATCTGTGCACAAATGCCAGCTATGAGATGAGAGATAGCGGGGGAAAATTATTTATCAGGCTGATGGATGAAGAAGAATATGTACGTTTGGAAATAGAAGATACAGGTGACGGCATTCCAGTGAAAGTGATAAAGAAGATGTTTGATCCTTATTTTACCACGAAACCCAAGGGAGAAGGGACAGGATTGGGTCTGGCAATCGTGAAGGGAATTATCGAAGGGCTGGAAGGCAGAATAGAGGTGGAAAGTGAGAGGGGAGAAGGGACGAAATTTACAATATGGCTGCCGAAATATGTACCGGGTGCTGAGAAAGACGATGAGGGATTGGTGACAACCCAGGTGGAAGAAGAAAAGAGGGAGCAAATCCGGGTAATGTTCATAGATGATGAAGAGGCACTTGTGGAATTATTTGAATTTTACCTGGAAAGCAATGATATGGAAGTTAGCAGTTTTGGAGAAGGGGAATCTGCCCTGGAAGCGATGAGGGCAAATCCCGGTAACTGGGATATTCTGGTAAGTGATGTGTCACTGCCGGGGATGGATGGATTGGAAATAGTTAGGCATGTGCGTGATATTAACCCGTTACTGCCGGTGATATTATACAGTGGATTTAAAAAACCGGCATTTAAAGAGAAAGCAGAAGCACTGGGAGTAAGCAAAATATTAGTGAAGCCGGTAATACCGAGTGACATGCTTAAAGAGATAAAATCAGTATTAAATAAAGAGGAAGATTGATGCAGATAGATATTAACATGGAGCTTTTAAGATATCAGCGCTTAGCGAGCCTGGGCAGGGATCTGGAAGGATTTATGCATAATACTGCAGGACCATTGAATATAATCATGGGTTATGTTCAAATTCTGCAGAATAAATATCCGGATGAGAAAGGACTGGAAAGAATCAGGGTAGCAGGTGTTGAGATCAATAATGAGCTTCAGGAATTGAGCAGTTATCTGGAAGAGGTGCAATATGAGCCATTTACAGATATCAATATCAATAAACTAATCTTGAATAAGCTGGAATTATTTCGTTCTAATAGCGAATTTAAGCATAATATAGAGTCTGCTGCTGAATTGGATGAGAACTTACCATTGGTGAGAGGAGCATATGGAGATATCGTGATCTGCCTGGATGTGTTATTAGTGAATGCAATACTGGCAGTTCAGGAAGAGATGATAATGAAAATAGTGATTCACACTGATATAGTGCAAGTAAATGATCGAAATTATGTGAGGATATGTGTGCGGGATACTGGAATCGGCTTAAAGGAAGAACTGCTGAAGAAATATTTTGAATTGGGTTTCAGTGACTGGTCAGGAGAAGAATTAAGTGATGGCGTAGGACTTTCCCTGGCGCAATATATAATTGGCAGAATTGGGGGATTGATAACACTTGAAAATAGTGACGGTGTTGGAGCCATAGCAAGGATATTTTTACCTTTAAAGGAGCAAAATGAAGTTTAATGCGGGAAATTACCGGATTTTACTGGTAGATGATGATCTGACGGCACTGGAATTATTTGCCGAATATTTAGGCAGTGAATTTCAGGTGGAAACGGCATCATCAGCTCAGAAAGCATTAGATAAACTAAGTTCTGGAGAATATCATCTGGTTATCACGGATCTTGTGATGCCGGGAATAGACGGATTACAGTTAATAGAAAAGATCAAGGAGCAATGGGAAGAAATCTCTATCATAGTGATCAGTGGTCAGGCTACAGTGCGCACAGCAGTAGATGCCATGAAAGCCGGGGCCGAAGAGCTGGTAATGAAGCCAGTTACTGACCTGGATCTGCTATCGATATTAATACGCAGAGTATTGCATAAGAAGTGGCTGCAGACGGAAAATAAAAGGTTAAATAACTTACTGGGAAATGATGAAACAGGCAGCAAGATACTTGGCTCTAGCAGGGAGATGCAGCACTTATTAAGTAAAATAAATAAGATAGCACCACTTGAGACAACAATTTTATTGACAGGAGAGACGGGAGTAGGTAAGAGTTTCCTTGCTCAGATCATTCACGAGAAGAGTCAGCGGAGTGAACATAAATTTGTGAGTATAAATTGCGGAGCATTGACAGAGACGTTGTTGGAGAGTTCTCTTTTTGGACATAAGAGGGGAGCATTCACGGGTGCTGTGAAGGATAAGATAGGTTTATTTGAGGAAGCCAATAGAGGAACTTTATTTCTGGATGAGGTAAGTGAGACATCAGGCTCATTCCAGGTGAAGTTATTAAACGCCATTGAACGGGGAGTGATCCGTAATGTTGGGGGAGAAAAGGAGATAAGTGTTGACGTGAGATTGATATTTGCCACAAATAGAGACTTGCGCAAAGCAGTGGAGAAAGGCAGCTTTAGAAAGGATCTGTTTTTTAGGATCAATGTGATAAATCTGCATATACCTTCACTGAGAGAGCGTAAAGAGGATATTTTGATGATGGCAAAAGTCTTTTTGCATGAAGTGTGCGAAAAGTATAATCTACCTAAGCTGCACTTAAGTAAAGATTCTCAGAAAATATTGAAAGAGAATAGATGGGAGGGAAATATCAGGGAATTAAAGAACAGTATTGAACATGCAGCTGTGATGTGTGATGGTGATGAGATATTGCCTGAGAATCTGCCTGATCATTTCCAGCAGGAAATAGATACAATGGAGTGTATTGAAGAAGGTGATGGATATAAGATTGCCAGAGAGAATTTTGAAAGAAAATATTTTAATAGCTTACTTCGAAAAAACCGAGGTAATGTGACAATAACAGCCCGGGACAGTGGTTTAGCCCGGCAATGCGTCTATCGTAAATTAGAGAGTCTGGGGATTGATCCTCAAAAACATCGAGGTTCCAATTAATGCATATTTTCAATCATGTACCCCAGAGAGAATTAGCACGTAGCAAAGCAGAGTCATTTAACAGTGACATAATCGGACAATATCGACACATTTATACGACACAACTGGTAATAACGGGCATAAGTCCAGGTTAATCAGTTGTGATAAACAGATGACGTAACCAAATGGTAAATAAGGTAAATAGTGTAATCTTTGAGGGGTTATGCGGAAAAAGTAAAATGACATGGAACATTAATTGCGTATATAAATTATGTATTGTAAAAGCCGACCCAGGCAAAAAATCTTAGGAGGATATAATGGGAACACAACAAATCTTGTTGATAGTATTGAGTGTAATTATAGTTGGAGTAGCAGTTGCAGTAGGTATTCAGATGTTCAATACCCAGGCAATGAATTCTAACCGTCAGGCAATCGTAGGCGATCTTCAGACTCTTGGAGCTCAGGTAATGCAGTATTATCGTACTCCCTCAAGTCAAGGTGGAGCTGGTTCATCCATAACTGATGGAACAGAAGCAACCCTTTACGGATTTATGGGATGGGGAGCTAATCCTGATACAACAGATACTGGTATTTTCACTCTTGATATTACTGCAACTAATATAGTTTCAGTAGTAGGAGTAGGAACAGAAACTGGAAATAATGGAACAAGTGGAGTTTCAGCAACATTGACTGTTACCTGCACAGGTAGTTCACCGTTATCAACAACTATCAATAACTAATATTTATTTTTTTATTAGTTAGCTTTGATAAGGGGAATGGCGTGCCATTCCCCTTTAAATGCGTTGAAAAAAAAGGTGAGAAAAAAAGGTAAAGAAGATGATCAAAGAATTTCGCTTTAAAGGATTGACGCCGCAAGGAAGATTGATACAGGGAACTGTATTGGGACAAAGTAAGCGGGACGCCAAGCGTCAAATAGATGAAGTAGCTAAGAGAAATAACGTAAAGATCACTGATATAAATCAGAAATTGAAATTCCGCTATTCGATCAAGTTACCTGGTAAGAAGAAGAAGATCCAGGGAATTCAAAGTGCCTACAGCAAGATGGAAGTGGCAGAGGCACTTCAGAAGATGGGTTATCGTAATTTCCGGATCGAACCGGTCATGGAATTCCTGCGAGCTAAACCATCTTCTCAAGAGGTTCAGATGTTCATCAAGTTAAGTGCAAATATGCTGCGGGACAAGATGAGCTTTGGTAAAATACTGGGAGTATTGATCGAGGAGCAATCCAATGTAGTATTGAAGGAAAGTTTACAGCAGATCGAGCAGCAATTGAAGAAGGGTCAAGAGGGTAAGGAAGTATTTAAGCGCTATATAGATGTATTCGGTAAATTTCCTGCTTATATGCTGGGACTGGCAACTAAGAGTGGAAATATGGCAGATATTTTCGAGGCGACGAATAAATTTATAGAGCGAGATAATGAGATACAGAAAAACCTGAAGAAGGCACTGGTATCACCGATGTTTGCCGTGGCAGCCACATTGGGAGCTGTGGGTTATTATGTAATGGAAATATTTCCTTCCACGGCGAGTATGTTTGACAAATTTGGTATAGAATTACCACCATTAACAAAGTTTACATTGGAAATGAGTGATTGGCTGATAGCGAGCTGGTGGATAATATTATTAGCTATCATGATCCCTGTTATAGCAATAATGCGCTGGTGGGCAACTCCTAAAGGAATGATATTTCGTGATAAATTAATTATTAAAATCCCAGTATTGGGACCAATAATTCATAAGACAAGTATTGAGATATATTTCAGGGTATTTGCAACGATATATGCTGGATCAGCAGATAATATAGAGACGATCCGAACGTCATCAGAAGCGTGCAGAAATAAGTATATGGAGCGTGAGATCAAGGAGATAACGATTCCTCAGATGCTTAAGGAAGGCGAGGGATTCGTGCCGGCGATGGAAGCTGCAGGGATTTTCCCGAAGACGGTTATAACGCGATTACGCTCAGGATCAGAGACGGGAAATATTTTGCAGAGTGCGGTGCAGATAGCTTCTTTTTACGAAGCTGAGACTACATACAAAATGGATAGTATCATAGAATATACCTCCACGCTCATCGGTTTATTCATAGCCATTGTAATATCCTTTCTGACAATGGTATCAGCAGAAATCGCAACAGTTTCCCCACCAATGCCAGGGGTTGGTTAATGGTAAGTAAAGGTAATCAGAAGCTCATGGATGCATTAAGGGTTCGCCATCAGGTTGACCCTCAATTGCTTGCTGAAGCAGAGCAGAGATTACAAGAAAGTGGTGAGAGAACTCCCCAGCAACTGGCACGGATATTATTTTCAGAATTTAATATCCCTCATGACCATATCTATGGAACCTTAGCAGAATTATATGCTTTTCAGCGAATATCTATAACGGTGGAACAGGTTGATGAGAAGACACAACAGCATACAAAGGAAATCCTGCAGGAGATACCTGAGGAATTAAGAAATAAATTATTATATAATAAGATATTACCATTTAAAGTGATAACGAGGAATAGAGAGATACTTCAGATACTGGCAGCGGATCCGACAACGAAGCAGGTGCTGGAAATACCCGGACAGACCAGGTTCAAGCGTTATGAAGTAATATATTGTCCACTTGCGATATTGAATGATATTATTAATCTGATATCGCCTCGCAAGAATGAATTTCTTGATCTGCTGGAAGAAACCGGTGAAATGCTGATGGATGAGGATAGCAGCAATCAGATCGAGGTGAATGAAGAAGAACTTGATGCAACAATCAATAAAAGCCGTCTGGTAAATTTGTTTGAGGGTTGTCTGATCGAGGCTGTAAGAACTAATGTCAGCGATGTTCATATTATTCCGAGTGGTAAGTCATCAGTTGATCTTTTTTTCAGAATAGATGGTAAACTGCAATTATGGCATAGACAGGAATCCACTCCTCCAGAGGCGCTGGCAGCTGTTGTGAAAGACCGATCAGTTGGAATAGATAGATTTGAGCGTGATGCACCACAGGATGGATTTGCTCAAAGAACAGTTGACCAGACCATTATCCGTTTTAGGGTAAGCGTGATCCCTATAGTGAGCAGCGAATATGAGCGAAGGTTTGAAAGTATAGTTATCCGGGTTATTGATGATCGTAAGGTGATCACAGATTTTAAGAAGCTGGGATTCCAGAGACAGGCAGAAGAGGAATTCTTTAAATCTATCAATACTTCCCGAGGGATAATTATAGTAACAGGGCCGACCGGAAGCGGAAAGAGCACTACTTTGATGGCAGCATTGCATCATATAATAGACCCCACGAAGAATATCTTAACCTGTGAAGATCCGGTTGAATATGTGATCAGGGGAGCACGTCAGTTAAAGATCGGCTATAAGATGACCTTTGATCAGGCAATCCGGTCGATATTACGTCATGATCCTGATGTAGTAATGGTGGGTGAGATCAGAGATAGGAAGACTGCTGAGTTAGCAGTTAAACTGGCAAATACTGGTCATCTAACATTATCAACCTTACATACAAATGATGCGCCAAGTGCTATTTCCCGACTTTTTAAGATGGGAATTGAACCTTTTTTATTAGCATATTCAATTAATATAATAATTGCCCAGCGACTGGTTCGAAGATTGTGTCAGCATTGCCGTACACTGCTGGAAGAGAGTAAATGGCCAGCAGCACTGGAATTTGGAATTAAACAGGAAGATCTGGATGCAGGGATCATCTATGAGGCAAACCCCAAGGGTTGTCCCAAATGCCACAGTGGATATAAGGGTAGAACCAATATTGCTGAGGCGCTATATTTCTATCCTGAGATAAGAGAATCGATCATTACCTCAGGGGATGAAATTGATGAAGAGAAAGTGAAACGGATAGCTCAGGCAAAGGGTATGCTGACGATGCGTCAATCAGGATTAGAGAGAATTCGTGAAGGGATCACAACACTTACGGAAGTTGCTTATGCAACTTCGGAGGAATAAACTATGGCATATGGACAGACGATGTTAGTGCTTCTGGCAATATTATTATTTTCGACAATGATGCTGGGCTATTATAATAATTTATTTCGGTGGTATGATATGCATAACCGGGAATTTTCACGGTTGCAGGCATTAAAGCTGGCTGAGAGTGTTTTTCAGGAGATAGAATTTACATATATTGCTGATCTTGTAAGTTTTTCTGAACTGGAATCTGCCTGGTCGGATTCGACACGTGCAGTGCCACTTACGGATGTAAATTATACTCTTAATGTAGAATCCAGCTGGTGTGATTCATTAGGCACGGATACAGGATCAGCGAGTAATTTTTTAAGATTTGATCTACGAATAAGCTGTTATCCCGGCTTCGGAGATACTATCTGGGTGGGAACAGCTACTGATCCACTACAGAAGCTTATTGCGGATATGGGTATATAATATGCAAAGTTTATTAGATATTATTGGTGCAACAATAATCGGTGGCTTACTGATGGTGACTATGTTCACTTCTATGATCACAATTCAGGAAAACAATATGATACTGAAGGGTGAGATGCAGATCATCACAGAGCTGGAATATATCAGTAATATGATAGATGATTATTATATGGATAAAATCGGTTATGAACTTCCATCTACAACCGAGGCTTTTCCCGTGGCAGATCAGAATGAGGTTTGGTTCAATGCCAAACTTGATGATGGAGATAACAATATTTATTTGGTAAAGATAAGTACCAGCGGTGAAGTATTACCTTATGGATACCCCATGAATATAGTTGTAACAGGTCTACCTGATGTTGGTCCGATATATTTAGCAGATAATTTAGTTTTTGCCTATTTCGATGTGAGTGGCAATGAAATAGACAGTGCAACCCTGGCATCTGAACCAGGGAGAGCAACGATAAGATCAATTCAAATCGAAATGGTAGTGTATCAGGGAGAATATAACACTGATACAATGAGAGCAAGAACATTAGTGTTCACAAAGTATTTTCCAAACTTGGCAATATAGGAGGTTAAGATGGGAAGGATCAATCTATTTATAGTATTTATAGTAGTAATTGTTGTTGGTACAAGCTTTACCAGTTTGAGTAAGAGTGCAGATATTATATCAGATCAGGTGAATGATTATCATGATGAATTCAAGATGAAATCGATAGGCAGTTTTGCCATGAATTACGGGATCAGTAAGCTGGAATCAGGAGAAGTATTAGTAGGTGAGGAGGAAGTAGTATTACAAACTCCGAATTTTACCGTGGGGACAAATACGATTGACAGTATTCGATTTGTACCAGGAGTAGGTGATACTGTGCAGGTGATCCCTTATGTAAGGGGTAACAGTCAGGGTCAGGAGATAGTTCGTGAATCCAAGGCAACATTAGGTTTTCGTATTACACAGCCCGAGGAGCAATTTGCCTATTTCATGATGGATGAAGGTACAGGGATGACTGTAAGTGACAGTTCGGGAATGGCATATAACGGAGCATTGACGAATATGGATAACAGTGACTGGGTAACCGGAGTAGATAGCTACGGACTGGAATTTGACGGAGAGGATGACTATATAGCCCTGGGATCAGATATCGCCCAGGAATATGAAGATCAATTGACAGTTGCCACCTGGATCAGAGCAGACAGTAGATCGCACCAGAACTGGGGCAATATCATGACGGAGAATTCTGATGGAAATGGAAATCAGATAACAGGCTTTACATTGCGGAATAAAGTGAAATTTACTGGTAATAGTAATACTCACAGGATAGAATATGAATTTGAAATGACTACCACATCAGGAAAAGAGAATGTGAGCTTAACTATCTATAATGGAACAATGGACCTTTTAGCCTGGCATTATATAGCGGGTGTTTTTGATCCTGTAGCTCAGAAAATGACAATTGGTATAGTGGATGAAGATATCTGGGCAGAAATTTATCTGTCTTCCGGAACTCTTCCGGAAAGGGCAGAGACCAGCAATATAACAATAGGCAGCATTGAAGGTGGCGGGAATGGACAGGGAAAGAAATCCGGGATGTATGGTATAATGGATGCTTCAAGATTGATAGCTGATGCCATGACTAAAGCTGAATTACGACAATTAATGTTATACCACGGAGTGAAGAGACCAAAATTAGTTGACTGGAAGATATAGCAATACCCGACAGAAAAAAAATTAAAAGGAGGTTGTGATGGGAAAAATGAATTTAATCATAGTTGTACTCATGGCTTTAATAGTCGGTGGCAATTTAAGCAGCTTGCATAATAGTTTATCAAAGATCACTGATTCTTTAGATCACAGCCTTGAGAATATGCAAACGGAAATGCTGGGAGCTTATGCTCTCAGTTATGGCATGCTGAAATTGCAGGAAGGTGATGTAATTCTTGGTGAAGAAGGACAAACCTGGCACACACCTCAATTTGCCGTATGTATGGGTGAGATTGACAGTATATGTTATACTCCAATGGCAGGTGATACCATAGAAGTGATACCCTATATCAAGAACTGGCAAACCGGTCATTCGGTGGCTTCCTCATCCAGGGCATTAATAGATTTTTTCATTACTCAGCCAGAAGATCAAATTGCCTATTATACCATGGACGAAGGTAGCGGAACCACATTGACGGATCTATCAGAACTGGGGAATGATGGAAGCCTGATCAATATGGATGACAGCAACTGGGTAGATGGGGTTAATGATGGAACAGCGCTGACATTTGATGGAGAAGAGGACTACGTGGATCTGGGTACAGATGTTACCCAGGATTATGAAGGAATGTTAACAGTGTCAGCCTGGGTGAAGCTTGAACAAGATGGACCAGTGGACTTTGGTAATATCATCACGGAAAATTCAGATAATCTGGGTAATCAGATTACGGGATATACTTTACGTACTAAGGCAAAATTTGTGGGACATCCTTATGTGGAATATGAGTTCATCGTAACTACATTAAATGGTAAAGAAAATGTCCTCCTAGTAGTAGATGAAGATCAGATGGATCTTGTTGGCTGGCACTATGTAGTAGGAATATTGAATATGGAAGCGCAGCAGATAATGGTAGGCGTAGTTGATGTTGACCTTTGGGCGATAGATAATATTAGTGCCACCGGTATGCCGGTAAAAAGTGAAGATAGTGTGCTTACCATTGGTCATATAGTGGGTGCACCGAATGGTAATGGTAGAAAATCAGGAGTGACAGGTGACATTGATTCCATGCGCTCAATAGCAGATGTGATGACAATAGATCAATTACAGCAATTGATGACCTATGATGGAGTGAAAATGCCAAAATTAGTTGACTGGAAGATATAGCAATACCCGGCAGAAAGAAAAATAAAATAAGGAGGTTGTGATGGGAAAAGTGAATTTAATCATAATTGTACTCATGGCTTTAGTAGTAGGCGGTAATTTAAGCAGCCTGCATAACAGTTTATCTAAGATCGATGATTCATTAGATCACAGCCTTTTGAATATGCAGACAGAATTGCTGGGAAGTTATGCACTCAGTTATGGCATGCTGAAATTGCAGACAGGAGAGGTGATTATTGATGATGAAGCTCAAACCTGGAACACACCTCAATTTGCTGTATGTATGGGTGAGATCGATAGTATATGCTATACTCCCATGGCAGGAGATACCATAGAAGTGATACCCTATATCAAGAACTGGCAAACCGGTCATTCGGTAGCATCCTCATCCAGAGCATTAATAGATTTCTTCATAACTCAGCCAGAAGATCAATTTGCCTATTACACCATGGACGAAGGAAGCGGAACCACATTGACCGATCAATCAGATCTGGGCAATGATGGCAGCTTGATCAGTATGGATGACAGCAGCTGGGTAGATGGGGTTAATGATGGAACCGCTCTAACATTCGATGGAGAAGAGGACTACGTGGATCTGGGCAATGATATTACCCAGGATTATGAAGGAATGTTGACAGTGGCAACCTGGCTGCAGCTTGATGATATTGGACCTGTAGAATTTGGTAATATCATCACGGAAAATTCAGACGATCTGGGTAATCAGATCACGGGATTTACTTTACGTACAAAGGCAAAATTTGTAGGGCATCCAAGTGTTGAATATGAGTTTATCGTAACAACCTTGAACGGCAAAGAAAGTGTCCTTTTATCGGTAAGTGAAGATCAGATGGATCTTACTGCCTGGCATTATATAGTAGGAATATTAAATATGGATGCCCGGCAGATAATGGTAGGAGTGGTTGATGTTGACCTTTGGGCAATAAATGATATCAGTGCCACCGGCTTGCCGGCAAAAAGTGATGATAGTGTGCTTACTATTGGGCATATAGTGGGGGCACCGAATGGTAATGGCAGGAAATCAGGAATAACAGGTGATATAGATTCGATGCGCTCAATAGCAGATGTGATGACAATCGATCAACTAATACAATTGATGACCTATGATGGAGTGAAGATGCCAAAATTAGTGGAATGGAGAATATAATGTATTATCGAGATAAAATCCTTAAGTGGTGGTCAAGTTTACGCTGGTTTATGATACTTGTAGTGATGTGTGTGGGTACTTTGGAATTATTACATAATCCAATGGCTTATGAACCACTGGTGTATCTCGGAGTATTTGGCGGTTTAGTAGCTTTGAACCTATATTTTCATCTACACAAAAAAGGTGAAAGCCAATTTGCTGTCATCATCCAGATCATACTTGATATTCTATTCGCAACCTTGTCAGTTCATTTAACAGGTGGACCGGGCAGTTACTTCAGCTGGTTATATCTTATCCCCGTAATTACAGCAAGTTTACTGATACCCAGAACAGGTGGTGTGATGACAGGCTTGATCGGGACTTTTTCCCTGCTGGGATTGATCACAAGCTATAGATTGGGATGGTTAGAATCACCAACCGGCAACTGGGAAGATTTTGGTACTATATTTCTTTTATCATATTCAGGTCTATTCTGCGTAATTGGCTTCATAGTAAATTTCTTGAATGATCTCATGATAAATGCCGGTCAGGATGTGAAGGAAGCTGAGAATGAAAAGAATATTTTCAGTGAAAGACTTGACAAAGTAACTGAAGAAAACAGAAGTATGGTTCAACTACGCGATGCTGTAAAGGATATAGTGTGGATTGACAGGGATATTAATACCCAGTTATGTGTAGTTTCGCTTTCATTGAAGCGGATAAAAAAAGCAGCAGCGCAATTAGAGAACGACGATTTAGCCCGTAGCAGCAATGAAATTGCTGAATCGGTTAATAAAATGATCGCGATATTGGATAGTATGGAGAAATTCAGACGTGAAAGTGCGATCAACTCTGAGGAGTCGATATGAAACGTGTTTTGATTGTTGATGACGATAAAAACATCAGAGATCTTTTAGAAGAATTTCTGCGGGATGAAGGGTATTTAACAACTTCTGCTGTTGATGGAGAAGATGCCCTTGATAAACTGGAATATCAGAAATTTGATCTTTATGTTCTTGATATTTGTATGCCCCGTATGGATGGGATGCAGTTGATGAAAGAGATAAAACGTCGTCATCCATTTGCAGTGATAATTATCACAACAGGCTTTTCTACCCTTGAAAACGCAGTTAGAGCAATACGCGAAGGGGCATTTCATTATATTGCAAAACCGATTATGGCAGATGAATTCCTTGATGTTGTCAGAAGAGGATTTGCTTATGCTGAAAGTCTTGGATCACCAGATATCATTGAACCAGGGACAAAGACCAAACTTGAAAGAACCCTGCCACAGATGCTAAAGGGATTTTCTGCTGACGATGTGAAGCAGTTCGAAGAGATTTCCATTATCAGGCATTATCAACCTGGAGATATTGTTCCATTGGATGATAAAACCGGCAGTATCATACTCGTTGAAACCGGTGAACTCGGTGTTTTATTGGGAACTATCAAAGTAGAATCGCTATATCCCGGTCAGTGCTGGGGTGAGGAATCTTTCCTCAATATCAGTTATTTATTCACTGGTTTAAGGGCAGTCACAGAAGCAAGAGTGCGTCATTTCAGACGTCAGCAGATCATGGAATTTTTCAGGTTTAGAGATGAACGGGCACTCAAGCGTTATACAATCAATTTAATGTATATATTTTATCAGCGTTGGAAAAGCGCACTTGGTAAACTGGGATTATTTGTCGGGTACGAAAAAGTAACAAAAGAGAATGAAAATGGATCTGAAGTTTAATATAAGTGAATTAGAAATAAAAGATGTACCTTTAAGGGGACGACCCCGGATACGATATTTGCATGGATTATTAACAAAAAACAGGGACTGGCAGGAATATTCAGATAGAATTACAGCTCATTTTCTGGAATTGATGACAGAAAAAAAAGCCTCTGATCTTGACATGGGAGCACCAGGATGTTTGCATCAGATCTGGATGAGAATTGATGGTTATAAGGCACCATTACCAGAATATAGAAATTTAAGAAAATTCGATGAAGAATTATTTATTTTAAGTTTTGTAGAGGAAGAATATTTAGAGCTTCTTTTGAAATATGGAGCCCTTGATCTGGCAGTTAATCCGCAATCAGGAGAGCATAACCGAAGAGCAAGGGGTAATGTATATCTTGATCAGGGCAGCCTGGCATTAAATATGCGGCTGATAAATGAAAAGCCCATGTCACTTATGAATCTGGGTTTTTCTCAACCAGTGATAGATCGTCTGGATATGGATAAAGAGAAATTTGGATTAACCTTGATTACAGGACTGACCGGTTCAGGGAAAAGCACAACCTTAGATGCAATTATTGATTATAATAATATAAATAATAATGGTCAGATCATCATTATAGGGAATCCAATTGAATATATTCATCCATCCAAGAAATGCCTGGTGAGGCATCGGGAAGTTGGTTCGGATGTAGAATCGTTTTCAGGAGGGATAATCCAGTCACTCAGGCAGGACCCTGATATGATAGTGATAGGAGAGATCAGAAATTCCACTGAGATAGCGGCAGCACTGGAAATCACTGATAGTGGTCACAAGACTTTTTCTACTTTGCATACAAGTTCTGCCAGTGATACACTTCATCGGTTTATTGCAGAATTTCCTGCAAATGAGCAGGACAGAATACGTCACAGGCTTGCTGACACTCTGAGTATTGTAATTTCTCAAAGACTTATTCCGGGTAGAACGAAAGGAAGAGTAATGGCAAGAGAGGTACTTTCAGTAGATGGCTCAGTACGGGCAGCAATTCATAATAATAATATCGCTGAAATTTATCAGATGATGAATGAGGGTCAATCACGAGGAATGCTCACAATGGAGCAGGATTTATTCCGATTGTATCGAAAGGGTCAGATCACAAAAGAAACCGCAGTGAATTTTTCAAATAATAAAGTGAGAATTGCACAGTTGATGCAATACACTTAAGGATAAGTTATGGCAAAAAAAACCCGGAAATATTATTTTGGAATTTTTGAAGATGGACCTGTATTGAAAATGGCTCAGTTAATCAATAGTAATGGACATCCGATTTTGATTGATATAAAAAAGACCGAGATGGAATGTTCAATCTATCATGAAGCCGGGCGAGATTATGACAGTCAGACTCCAGAGATAAACCCTGAAAATCTAACAGTAGATTCTCTACCTGATATCAATCTTGAGGAAAGCGGTGAACTGGATTCAGTGATTTCCCCCCATGAACATTTGTTGAGCGTCTTTCCTTTGAATCAAGGTAGAATTGGGCTAAATGCCAATGATGAGAAATTGGCAGTTAGTTATCTTGATCGGTCTCTCCGCAATATATCAAGACGAGATCTAATAAAATTAAACTTGATCAATGCAGATGAGATGCGAGATAAAGATGTGACGTGGGGACTGGTTCAAACTGCTCAGGATCAAACCTGCATTATAGTCCACAAAGGAGAAAATCGGTTATTCAGTTATCTTCAGAAATATAATCAAATTCAAAGTGAAAGAAAATATTTTTACAGTTTGATAGATAGTAATGACATCTCATTGATCAATGCAATGAGAATGAATTACGAGCTGGATAAAGAAGATGATGTGCTGATGATCTATCTTGGTTTTGACTATAAGAAAGGTTTAATAATGAAGGGGGAGGAGTTCGTTAAAAGCCTTCCTATTTTAACAAGTTCAGAATCTGTAGATCTGGAACGCGAGATCTGTTCAAGATTAGCATTATATCAGGATGAGATGGAAATACCGCATGTAGAGAAGGTGATCGTCTGCGGTGAATATTGCCAGGATGGGATGCTGGAAGCCATTGCTAATACATTCCCTGCTGCCAAGGTAGAAAGATTCAAATTCAGTAATTTGCTTTTTTCAGAAGAATTATGAGTTCTGCATAATAGCAGGAAAATAGGAGAAAATGGTTCTCGAAAAATTGTAGCTTAGGCTTTTAAAAATAAGCAAAGCAGTATTAACTGGCTTTATT
>JAVCDJ010000187.1 GCA_030765845.1 Candidatus Stygibacter australis | reverse complement strand
AGACGTATTACGCTGACATGCTTGATGCCACTGGCATTGATTATGAAATATTTGAGATCGCAGTTTCTGGCGACGATGGACCAGATGCAACCTATATGGCAGACTATGCTCTGGTTATCTGGGAATGCGGTGAACAATGGCAGGGATCAAACTCACTCACAACTACTGATGAAGCAGAATTAGGAACATACCTTGATAATGGCGGATTCCTGGTACTGAGTGGACATGATTACCTCTGGGATCGTTACCCAAGTGCCGGTGCATTCTCTGCTGGACAATTCCCTTATGATTACCTGGGACTTGCCAGTGCTAATCAGGATGCCTTCACTGTAGGTACATCTCAGGGTGGACCGGAATTTGTAGATATTGATGGTGCCGGATGCACTGATGGTCTGGCAGTTCAATTGCAGGATATCTTCTCAGCATTGCGTGATGGTGTTTACCTTGATTTCCTCACTCCAAATGCTGATGGTGCTGCATATTCTACTTATGATGGCAATAATGTAGGTATTCAGACAGCAAATACTATCTTCACAACAGCCGGATGGGCAGGAATAATTGATGGAGATAACACGGTTGATGAATATATAATGGCATCTATGGGTAATTTTGCTGCACGTGACAGACATGTGGACTACTACAATGTATATCTGGATGACGATCTGGTTGGTCAAACTACTGAGATGGAATTCCAGCTTACTGGTTTATCTGGTGGAGTAACATATACCGCTGGTGTAAGTGCTCATTACTCATCAAATATGGAATCTGAGATCATTGAAGTAATATTCACACCACCAAATGACGACAATGACTTGGATGTGATCCCGGAAGTTACTGCCTTGAACAATAACTATCCTAACCCCTTCAATCCAGTAACATTTATCAGTTATGCACTGGCTGAAGATGGAATGGTGAGAATGGAAGTTTATAATGTGAAGGGACAGAAAATCAAAACTTTGATTAATGAATCAATGCCTGCTGGCACATATCAAGTTACCTGGAATGGTACTGATGACAACAACCGCAAGGTTGCCTCTGGTATTTATTTCTATAAGATGAAATCAGGAAGATATACTTCTACTAAGAAGATGATCCTGATGAAATAGACTTTAAACATTTAATTCTAAGCCCCTGCCGATCGGCAGGGGCTCATTTTTTTATCAATATGATAATTACAGGACTTATCAATATTTGTCATTAACTGTCCGAATAAGGCGTATTTTTTAATCTGAGTTCAATTCAACTAATTCACTTGACAAGATACATATTAAAATCCTCTCTAAAATAATGAAGTAGCTATGTTCAGTATTTTTGAGAATAGCTGTTTGAAATAAATATTAGAGGACAAGAGAGGTTCAATGAAAAGGTTATTTTTTTTACTATTTATCTTAATTATGACACTAAACCTTATGGCAAAAGATCCTGCAGGTATGCTGGAAATCCCAAATAATGGGGGATCTGAGCCTTTACCAGATTCACGTATCGAAGCAGTTTTTGGTGATCCAAATAGTGCTTTGACCAGTTATCAAGACCCGATAAATTTCTACTATAAGAATTCATTAAGTGAAACTATTTATTATGCTGAAGAGCTGCAGGCACAGGGAATCTCTGGTGGAGCAGTTACCGGTATAGAATATTACACTAATTTCGCTACTGATCTACCCAATATGCCGATCAATATCTGGATAGGCGAAACTGAGCTCAATGATCTTACGGGTGGCTGGATACCAGCCGGAGAATTAACTCAGGTATTTGGTGGAAACCTTGATTTTGCTCCTGGCGAACAGGAAATATTTGTAGAATTTGATGATCCTTACATAAGCAGTGGTCAAAACCTGGTAGTTATGGTGGAAAGAGTAATGGATACAGTATATTACTCTCCTTCAGATGTTTTCCATGTTACTGATACACCAAATTATCCTAATCGCAGTATGCATGTATATAGTGATATGGAAGATTATGATCCCTATACTCCACCAGCAAACAATTACCTTGTAGGTTTTGTGCCCAATACAACGATCTTCTTTAATACTACTGGTATGGGTTCAATGGAAGGATATGCTTATAATCTAGATAATAATGATCCTCTGGAAGGCGTGCTTATCGAGCTTATGGGACAGCGCCTTCATACCTTTACAGATGCCAATGGGCATTACAGCTTCCCGGGTCTTTTTGAAGGCACCTATGAAGCTCACGCTACACTTTTTGCTCATAGTGAAGATATTGAAACTGTGATCATTGTAGCCGATGAGACTACTGATCAGGATTTCTTCCTGCAACCAGCACCGGAAGTGGAAGTGACAGGTCGCGTTGTAGGCTCAGATTATCCAGATATTGGACTTGCAAATGCCCTGGTGACTTTAAGTGGAATGGGAGTTCATGAAGGTATCACAGATGCAGATGGTTACTTTAATATCAACACAGTTTATTCTTCAAATACTTATCAGCTGGTAGTAGAAGCCGAAGGTTATGAAATTCTGGTGGGAGAAGCAGTGATTGGAGCAGGCAATACTGATCTTGGTGACATCACAGTAAATGAGATAGCATTCCCGGCTTATGATGTGATAGCTACTCAGAATGATGAAGACACTATCGTAGATGTCGTATGGCATGGACCTAATCCCAACGCTGGTAATTTCTGGGATTTTGAGAGTGATGATGGTGAATTTGTAGCCAACACAGGTTGGGCATGGGGTACTGACAATATGGCTGGTGCCTTTAGTGGAGATAATGTGTGGGGTACTAACCTGAATGCCCAATATCCCAATAGTGTCAATTATCAACTGGTAACTCCGGAAATGAATATTCCTACAGATGATGCAGTACTCACATTCTGGCACTGGATGGATATTGAGACCAATTATGATGGTGGCAATATCAAAGTATCTACTGATGGTGGCACAAACTGGACATTGATCGACCCAGTGGGAGGCTATCCAGGTACAGCCTGGGGATTGAATAGTGAACCATGCTTTAATGGCTATAGCCAAACCTGGACTATGGTAACCTATGAAATTGGTGCCTATCAGGGTGAAGATGTGATGTTCATGTTCAATTTTGGTTCAGATAGTTCAATAGTCTATCAAGGCTGGTATATTGATGATGTTTATATTGGAATGCCGGAAGACAGATTGATGCATCCCAGTAATCCTAATTTCCGACCTGTAGCAAATCTATTACCTCATAATAATGAAAGAATAATTGAGAACTACAATCTATATCGCCTTCTATTAGGTGAAGAAGAACTGGAAGATAACTGGGAAGTGATCGCAGAAGGCTTGATGGATACAGTATATACTGATCCTTCCTGGGAATTTGTCGAAAGCGATATTTATAAATATGCCGTAAAAACGGAATATACTAATAACGTGCTGGCAGACGCAGCAATCAGTAATTGGGTAGCCAGAGATTACTATACTAATGCCACAGTAACTGTATCTGATTTCTTTAGTAATCCAGTAGTTGATGCTGAAACAAAATTCATGTGCCAGACTCCTGACCCTGATGGAGTGCTTAATGAATACGAACTTCTTACAGATGCAATGGGAGAAGCATACTTCCCCATGATCTGGAAAGGTGATTATAATATTCGCGTAACCAAAGAGAATATGGCAACCTATGAAGATGAAATGGTGCCGATCTATGAGCCATATGAATTGGATATCCAGTTAACAGAGAACCTGAATCCTGTAACAGGGCTGGATTACAGCGTATTAGATGATGACGTATCACTGTGGTGGAATGAACCCGCGGACGAAACATTTAATGATTTTGAAGCAGATGATGGTGCGTTTGTAAGTGATAATCCCAATGGCTGGCAGTGGGGTGAAGATACCCTGTTAGGTGCTTATTCTGGCACTCATACATGGGTAACAGTCATAGATGGTTTTTATGGAGATTCCGCTAACTTTATGCTGACTTCTGGCGAAATCGGTATCCCAGGTGATGGACAACTTAGCTTCTATTACAGTGTTGATAGTGAAAATAGCTGGGATGGAGCAAATGTGAAAATCTCCATTGATGGTGGGTCAACCTGGACGATAATTGAACCAGATGGTGGTTACTCACTGCCAAATGTAATAGGTTTAGGAGAACCCGGATTCTGTGGAAATTCTAATGGCTGGGTTTTGGCAACATTTGATCTCACGATGTATGAAGGTGAGGCTGCCATGTTCCAGTTCCATTTTGCTGCTGATACTATTATCAGCGATTATCCCGGATTTGCTTTTGATGATTTCAGAGTAGGGGCACCACTTGAAACAAGAATATTCCAGCATTTCAATGTTTACCGTAATGGTACTTTGATAGCTGATGATGTAGTAGATCTGGAATACACAGATATGGATGTTGCTGATGGCACATATACTTATGGTATCACGGCATTTTATGATTCAGGTGAATCTGAAGTGGAAGAAGTAGTTGCAGAAGTATATCCTCTGGATATTACTGGTTATGTGACAGCCTCAGATACTCCAGACACTACACCATTTGAAGGTGTGAGTATTACTCTGGAAAATGATCTTTTCTACTGGGAAACAGTAACGGATGCTAATGGTGAATTCATTATCAGCAGCGTGAATGGTAACCGGACCTATACTATCACGGCTGCTTATGACGAATATCAAATTTGGAGCGAAGAAGTTGTGGTTACTGATGAAGATATAGATTATCCAATGATCACTTTGCTTGAGATCATCAATGCACCTTATGCCGTTCTTGCTGAGGTAAATACTGAAGATACTGAATGTGACCTGACCTGGATCGCTCCGGGTAACTGGCCGGAATATGAGATCATTTATGATGATGATGAAGCAGAAAATGCATCTGCCTGGGGTCCTGAAGGAAATGAACGTGCAGTATGGTTTACTGCTCAGGGTGGACCCTGCTGGATTGCTGGTGGAAGCATGAACATTTATAATGGCACCTATCCTCCCGGAAATGTCCTTACTCCTTTCACAGCAGCAGTGTGGGCTTATGATGAAACAACTGGAATGCCAGGTGAAATGCTGGGTAGCGTCGAAGTGGTTCCCACTGAATTTTACTGGGTAGCATTTGAATTTGACGAACCTATAGCAATTGAAAGTGCAGAATTCTTCCTTGGTTACATCCAGGGTGGTGTATATCCAGATTGTGCAGGTATTGCTATTGATGAAACTTTTCCAACCGTTGGCAGAAGCTTTGATCATAACGTGACGGGTGGAGCTGATTGGGAATATAGTAATTATCAGGATTACATGCTTCGAGCAATTGTTCAAGGACCAACTGGTCGCCAGATGACTGCAAGCTATGACAATCCAGTAGTAGATTTCAGCAATATTATACCTAATAAGGAAGCTGTAAGCCTTCATGCTGCAAATATTCCTCAAGGTATTCAGGAAGTTGGCAATGCCAGATATATGCCAGTTCATAATACAAATCCATTCAGCACAACTACCAGCTGGAACACACGCCGTGACCGTTCACTGATTGGATACAATATCATCCGTGGTGAATTTGGTGATGAAGCTAACTGGCCCACGTGGGAACAGATAAATATAACTCTGGTAGAAGATAACACATATACTGATCTGAACTGGGTAAGTCTGGAAGATGGCTCAGTATATACCTATGGTGTTCGCTCAGTTTATACTAATAATATCATGTCTGACCCGGCATTCAGTAACTGGGTAGGCAAGGATATGTATGCTACCCTGGAAGTAGCACTTGAAACAAATATCGGTGATATTCCAGTAGGCTCTTTAGTTACTCTGGAAGCCACTGAACCTGATCCTGACGGTAATTATCAGGAATATGAGGGAATTACTGATGATCAGGGAGAATGTACTATCACCGAGATCTGGAAAGGCAATTATGATCTGGAAGCAGAACTATTAAATTTTGCCACTCTGGAAGATAATATTGATATTACAGAAGATGTAGTAACTTATGAAGGCATGATCACAGAGATGATGTATCCTGCCTTTGACGTATATGTAGAAGAGAATCACGATGGAAATGCCTGGCTTACCTGGCATTCACCAGCAGGTTCGATTAGTTCAATGTTTGATTTTGAAGATGATGATGGAGATTTTGTGGGAGAAACTGGCTGGGAATGGGCCAATGGCTGTAACGCCGGTAATGCCTGGAGTGGTGAAAACTGCTGGAGTGCATGGCCAGCAGTTGATTATCCTAATAACGCAAATTCATCACTTTATACCCCACTGATCGATGTTCCTTCTGATGAATCTCAACTGATATTCTATCACTGGTATGACATCGAGAGCTACTGGGATGGTGGAAATGTGAAAATATCATTAGATGAAGGTGCTTCCTGGGAATTGATCACCCCAATAGCTGGTTATCCAGAAGATGCGGCCTCTACTGCCAATTCAGGAATCCCTGGTGAAGCCTGCTGGTGCGGAAACTCTGGCGGCTGGGTAATGGCAGCATTTGATCTTTCAACCTATGATGGCGAAGAAGTTATGTTCCGTTTCCACTTTGGTTCTGATGGCTCAGTAGTGTATGACGGCTGGGATATTGATGATGTATATGTGGGTGTACCCGAAGACAGGGGACGCCCAATAGAGCTCTTTACCAGTAAGGAAACTGCTTTGAACAGTTTCAGTAAAGCTTCAGATACAGACACTCGTCGGGATCGTATGGACGGATACACTATCTTACGTGGTTTTGCTGATGATATGGAAAACTTTGAAGACTGGGATCTGATAGCTGAAACACTTCAGGATACAACATATGAAGATAACACTTGGCCACTAATTATGGAACAGGGTGTCTATATGTATTGCGTGAGAGTAGAATATACTGGTAATGTTCTTTCTGAACCCTCCTTCTCTAATGAAATCGACTTTGATATGTATGTGCCCGTAACCGTAAATGTTACAGGTAATAGTGGCGATCCCATGGACGGTGCAATAGTTTCGCTGGAATGCCAGGACGGTATTCATTCTTATGAAGCTACGGTTGCCGACGGAATAGTATATTGGGAAGAAATCTGGAGAGGTATGTATGACATGACAGTGCAGATGGACGGATATGAAGATCATGTGGAAAATGACACGTGGATCACTGATACCATGGTGATGAACGTGGAAATGCTGGAAAACATCTATCCTCCATCCAATGTGGCAGTAGATGATGAAACTGGACTTGTAACCTGGGAAGCCCCGGGAGCTGGTGGAGCATCTATCGACAATATCCTCTTTGTGGATGATGATGGAAGCGCTGACCTTGATTTCACTGATACTCAGACATATTATGCAAACATGCTTGATGCCACTGGCATTGATTATGAAATATTTGAGATCGCAGTTTCTGGTGATGATGGACCTGATGCTGCCTATATGGCAGATTATGCTCTGGTTATCTGGGAATGCGGAGAACAGTGGCAGGGATCAAATTCACTCACAACCAATGATGAAGCTGAACTGGGAACTTACCTTGATAATGGCGGATTCCTGGTACTGTGTGGACATGATTACCTCTGGGATCGTTACCCAAGTGCTGGTGCATTCTCAGCTGGACAATTCCCTTATGATTATCTGGGACTTGCCAGTGCTAATCAAGATGCTTTCACTGTAGGTACATCTCAGGGTGGACCGGAATTTGCTGATATTGATGGTGCCGGATGCACTGATGGTCTGACAGTTCAATTACAGGATATCTTCTCAGCAATGCGTGATGGTGTTTACCTTGATTACCTCACACCAAATGCTGATGGTGCTGCTTATTCTACTTATGATGGCAATAATGTAGGTATTCAGACAGCAAATACTATCTTCACAACAGCCGGATGGGCTGGAATAATTGATGGAGTTAACACAGTTGATGAATACGTAATGGCATCTATGGGTAATTTCGCTGCACGTGACAGACATGTGGACTATTATAATGTATATCTGGATGACGATTTGGCAGGTCAAACTACTGACATGGAATTCCAGCTTACTGGTTTATCTGGTGGAGTAACATATACCGCTGGTGTAAGTGCTCATTACTCATCAAATATGGAATCTGAGAGCATTGAAGTAACATTCACACCACCAAATGACAACAATGACTTGAATGTGATCCCGGAAGTTACTGCCTTGAACAATAACTATCCAAACCCATTCAATCCCGAAACACGTATTAACTATGCTATCGCTGAAGATGGAATGGTGAGAATGGAAATTTATAATGTTAAGGGACAAAAAATCAAAACCCTGATCAATGAATCAATGCCTGCTGGCACATATCAGGTTACCTGGAATGGTACTGATGATAATAACCGTAAGGTTGCCTCTGGTATTTATTTCTATAAGATGATTTCAGGAAAATACACTTCTACTAAGAAGATGATCCTGATGAAATAAGAATAAATAACAAGAAGCCCCTGCTATCAGGGGCTTCAGATTGCTTACAAACCCCGGTTGCTAAAATCGGGGTTTCCTTTTATGATTGCTTTTTATTATAATTATGGCTCTCCGCAGAAATTAATGACTTCAAAATTATCGCAAAGACTATATTTGGTAATTTCTCTTTCGCCTGGTAAATGCCCGGCCTTTTTATCAAATCCATATACACTCGTTTCCTTCCTGCAATTTCAATTTTACTCAATGTATATCTTAGCCCATCTTTCGACTTA
>JAVCDJ010000186.1 GCA_030765845.1 Candidatus Stygibacter australis | reverse complement strand
AATGAACGGTATTTAAGATCACTCGCATTTAGCAGGTGCTTGTAATGCGAGAGCCGGTTTAGAAACATGACCCCCAATATCATACTGATCAATATCAATAGTGAAATAACCACCCGGTAATATAAACTGATCATCGGTTTATCAGAAAATATTTTATAAGCAAATGAGGTAGATTGATTTATATATGAATCATTATTGAGTATATCACTATACTGCACATTAAGAAAACCATCCAGCATCCACATCACATCCAGTACCAGTAATAGTACTATAAATAAAGCCAACCAGAATCTCATGTACGCCTCCAAAATTATTTTGCATATCCCCTGATTTATTGCAAGAAAAAAATAATTAATTGACTGATATTAGTATTATTGATAATTGCAGGATAGATTCTTGACGGAGGAAATCATGAATAATTTGATCTTAATTACTGATATAGGCAGCACAACCACCAAAGCACTTTTATTGAAGAAAGCAAATGGGAAATACTCTGAATTGGGATTAGTTCACTCTCCCACAAGTGTGGAAAAACCGCAGGAAGATGTGAATATTGGTATTATTAAGGCTGTTAAATTACTGGAGCAAAATACCGGCATTACCTTGCTGGCAGAAAATGAAAGTGATTTTCTGGTTCCCGGCATCACCTATCTCTGCACCAGTAGTGCTGGTGGTGGCTTGCAGATACTGGTTATTGGACTTACCACCTTTGATAGTGCTGCCAGTGCCAAGCGATGCGCTTTCGGCGCTGGAGCTGTGATCCTGGATACCTTTGCCGTAAATGATAAGCGCTCTGCAGTCCAGCAGATGAAAGCAATGGCAATACTGCATCCTGATATTATTCTAATGACTGGCGGAACTGATGGTGGAGCAGTTGCTCCCGTGCTCCGTCTGGCAGAACTTATCCAGTTCGCAAATCCTCAGGCAAAATTTACAGACGACCCTATTCCACTGATCTTTGCAGGTAATATTGAAGCCAGAAAACTAATTAGCGGGATTTTGGCAAAACGCTTCACTCTGCATCTGGTGGATAATGTGAGACCGGATCTAAAGACCGAAAATCATGGACCTGCCCGTGACCTGATCCATCATTTATTTATGAACTATGTAATGGAACAGGCTCCGGGATATGCCAAAGTAGTGGAAAAGGTTGATGATGATATAATTCCCACTCCCAAGGCTGTATTAAATGCTATCGAACTGCTGCACAAGAATCTCGATGGTGATGTGATCATGGTTGATATTGGCGGTGCTACTACTGATGTATTTTCCAACCTTAAAGGAAAATTCTATCGTACTGTCTCAGCTAATTATGGCATGAGCTACAGCATTGCAAACGTGCTTAAGGATGCTGGCTTATCATTTATTACCGAGTATTTTAATTCAGATACCGAGCTTGATTTTATCTCAGATTATATTGCGGATAAAATGCTCTATCCCACCTGCAATCCTCAGGATACCAGTATGCTCTATATTGAGCACATTCTGGCTCGCGCAGCACTCTTCCTGGCAAGAGAGCAGCATCTGGAAATGAACTTCAATACTGCCAGAATGGGCTACCTTGACCGCATGACCAATCACAAAGAAATTGAGAATATGGTGTCTAAATTTTACTTCGTGGATGAACAGAAAAAGGAGAAATTCTTCCTGCATGATTATAAATTTGCTATCGGTGCCGGGGGTGTGATCTCACATACCCAAAATGAGAACCAGGCTCTGATGTTGATCAGTGATGGCTTGCAAACTCAAGGACTCACATTGATCTATCGCGATCGAGAATTCATCTCTCCTCATCTGGGTAAACTTGCCCAAATAGATCAGAATGCTGCTGCCAGTCTCCTTTTAGATAGTTGCCTGCAAAAATTAGGCTGGCACATCAGACCTCAAACTTATAAATGGAAAAAAGATAAACATGTGATGACTATCAAATATGCAGACAAGCAACTGGAAGTGATTTCCGGGAAAAGGTATTTTATCCCCGCTGCTGCAGATAGTCAAAGGATCGAGATTACCATGAATAAGGGCTATATACTTAATGATGATGGAAGTGTGTTTTATTTTGATTCTACCTTACCTGTGTATATTGATGCCACTTTCCCAAATTGTGAAAATGATCTCGATGTCATTAGTAACCAATATGAATTTTCAGAAGATCATGCTTTGCTAAGTGAAGTTTTTCCGCTTCAGGAAATCTTACATCCCATTGAGCAGGGAGATTTCATCAGAAAAGTGAAGCTGCCATATCTGGGTGATATATTAGTAGAAACTCATGATCAGGTAAATCCTGATAATGTCTTGGCAGAAAATCTCAGTGATCCACCCCGCTTATACATTATTACCCTCTTTGAGAAAATGCAGGGATTAACAATTGAGAACTTCAAAGAAAGTTTATTGGTGAAGGTTGGTGATATTATCAAAATAGGGCAGAAGATAGTTCAGCGTAGCAAACTTTCTGTGAAAGAGCAGATGTATGGCTATGCGGATCATTTTGTGTCTCCTGTGCGTGGTGTAATTGAAAATATTAATTTTGAATCCGGCACGCTTATTCTGCACGAAGTTCAAGATTATTCAGAAAAACCTGTTAAAGTTAAAATCTCTGATCGCTTAGGTATCAAACCTAAACACGTAAAGGGTTATCTGAAAATTCGTGAAGGTGATTTTGTCTATACGGGTGATCTGCTAGCTGCCTGCAGAATTGATCGGGCAAATAAAACTCAAACTATGATGGCGGATAAGATGAGTGCAGATAAAATGGCTGACCCGGTTGATAGACGGGCGGATTCTGGTACTTATAATTCCATTTTAGCCCCTGCAACAGGCTCTGTCACTAATATTGATCTAAAAAAAGGTACAATTACCATTCATTACACTAAAACCCCACTCCGGCATTATGCCGGCGTAACCGGGGAAATTAGTAATATCCTGCCTGAGAGAGAAGTAGATATCAAGTATTCTGGATATAAAATCCAGGGTATAGTGGGTTTCGGCTCACAGGCGATGGGCACATTGCAGTATTATGAAAATATCAGCCAGGTAAAAGAGCCTGAGGGAAATACGATTTTGGTAATCCAGGAACAGATTGATCTGGAAGGCTTAAAGAAAATCGCTGAATTAGGTTATAAAGGCTTGATTGCTCCTTCTATTCATTACCGACAACTTACTGCATTTACGGGTGAAGATATTGGAGTGGCTCTCACAGGAAATGAACATATCCCCTTTCCAATCGTGATCACCCAGGGATTTGGTAATTTCACGCTGCCGGAAGAATATTGCCAGTTCTTCCAGCAGAAAATCGGTTCCCATATCTTCATAGATGGGCACACCCAAATCCGCGCAGGAGTTATCAGACCCCAGATCATCATCCAGTAAGCTAAATATATTACCTGTCTAAAACCTTGCGAATGGGGTTTACACCTTCGCAAGGTTGACCGATATGGAAAAGATATTTATATTGTTTATTAGTTATATCGGTAAAAAAAACATTGCCCAGTTCAAAGATATATTTCTCTTTGCCTGATATGAAAAAACGCAAAAGACTCTGGCTGGTAATAGCCTTGATAGTGATAATATT
>JAVCDJ010000185.1 GCA_030765845.1 Candidatus Stygibacter australis | reverse complement strand
CTTACCGATTCAAAGAGCTTTGACTATTCCATTACTGGAGATAGTCATCTTTTTCACTTCCGGCTGAACAGAAAATTAACCGGACTGGACTTTCACCAGCTAGAGGTACACCACTTCGTGACGCACCGGATAACACGGATGAGCACGGATAATGTAATGTAAGAATTTTTAAGCAACGAACAAAACTAACAAAACGAACTATTTTCTAATCACTAATCACCAGTCACGACTTTCTCTTCACTGTTCACTGTTCACTAATTCCGCGATTCACCAATCACCATTCACAATTCACAATTAGAATTCATTATTTGTTTAGTCTTTAAGTCAAGCAGTCTATCAGTCGTGTAGTCTTTCAGTCACGACTTTCCCTTCACAGTTCACTGTTCACTATTCACTAATTCCGCGATTCACCAATCACTAATCACCAGTCACGTTTTGTTAATAATTAAACGCGCTTCCTCCGATGAACTCTCTAATGATGGAATTTCCGGGCACTAATTCAATGTTTATACCCGCTATCATGTCCAGTATCCTCAGCAGCCTGAGGGCTTCTGAATGTTCTGAAGAAGTAGGTCTTATGCTTTCCAGGAGAGGTCTGGCAATATGACGTAATACTCCCAGCTCATAAGTTAGGATACTATTGAACATATAATCAGCGTTTTCCTGAAAAGGAAAAATATATTTCTCTTCACCTATGCGAATATCATCCCATCTCTTCAATGTAGTTTCGGCATCAATTCCTCTGAACTTGCTGTCACGCACCATGCGCCTGATCCGTCTGCAATCAGTAGTTGATATCCTGTTATGCTCATCAATATTCAGATTATTTAAAGCGGATACATATATCTTGGTTTTCTGCTGAAAGGGAATACTCTGGGTGAGCATATCATTCAAACCATGGATACCTTCGA
Organism: Candidatus Stygibacter australis; assembly: GCA_030765845.1. Classification (NCBI taxonomy): domain Bacteria; kingdom Pseudomonadati; phylum Candidatus Cloacimonadota; class Cloacimonadia (SeqCode); order Cloacimonadales (SeqCode); genus Candidatus Stygibacter; species Candidatus Stygibacter australis. The sequence goes on along the minus strand of JAVCDJ010000185.1, from coordinate 11,208 downwards.
TCACCAGCAGGTCATCTTCTCCCATCGAGATCCGGGTCCCGCTGTTGCGAGATGTACCATTTTTAAAATTATATTTGGGCAATTCTATCTCTCTGCCACTCATCAGGTCAGTAAGGTCTCTATTCAATCTTTCCAGATCTATTGCTTCAATATTCTCAAAATCAAATTCACCATCCGGTTTACGGGGAGTACGGTCATGAGGCAGGAAATAATCATCCAGACTGATAGCAAGGGGCTTGATGCCATTCACTATCAATTGAATTGCCAGCCGTTTGGAGAAAGTTGTTTTACCAGATGATGAGGGACCAGCGATCAGTACCAGCTTTAGATTCCTGTCTGACATTATCTCATCAGATATCTTAACCAGCTTGCGCTCCTGAAGCGCTTCCTCGATCTGGATCTTTTCCCTGATAGTGCAATCTTTCACTGCTCTATTCAAAGATTTCACCATGTGGAGCTTAATTATACCTAACCATTTATCATGCTCCTGATGAGTTGAGAACAGCTTTTTGGGGAAATGGAATTCAGGCTTGAGATGATGTTCGCCTTGACGTGGATAACGCAGGATAAAGCCCGGAGAGTGATAATAGAGCGCAAAATTCCTGGCAACAGTAGTGGAATTAGCTATCTGGGCGTAGATAAGTTCATAGAAATTCCGACACTCATTAATGATATTTTCTTCGGGATGTAAATGAGTGAGTACATCTTTTCTACCCTGTTCAGCAAATATCTGGAATGCTTCATAATAAGATAAAATGACCCGTGTTATGGGAATTGCTTCGGCAATTATCCGCTCCATTTCTTCCTGCATTTTCTCTATATCCTGAGGAGTGAATATCCTGCTGCCAAACACTTCACAATATATACCATCACCTATGGAATGCTCAACAATTACTCTATAGTGACCATTGAAGCAATTATGAAATGCTTTCAGCATCACAAACAGGGTTGTATTCATCCTGATACTGCTGCCCTCGGTGGAATTTATGGTTATGATATTCAACACTCCCCCACCGGGTACACTATCTGTAGGCAGTATTACGTTATCCAGCTTGGCTATCACATAACTTGGATAATCAAGTTTGAGTTCCTCGCATATCTTCTCAATTTCTATTCCTTCAGTATATTCCAGCTCTCCCGCGGGATGAGCATCTATTTCTACAAATAATTTTTCCATCGAAACCTCCACACGCAGACAAATATGACTGCTAAATCAGTCAAGGGAAAGTAGATTTGCACACTTTGTGCTGGTGATTAGTGAAAAATGAAAAGTGAGACGAAAAATGTAATGTAAGAAAAGAATATTCACCACAGAGGTCACAGAGAACACAGAAAATGTAATGAAGATTTTAGCCACGGATTGCACGGATGAACACGGATAAGAAAAATAAGGGTGCGACTACATGACTGATGGACTGCTCGACTGCAGGACTGCCCGACTGATAGACTGCGGGACTGAAAGACTAAAAAAAATCGATTCACGACTCATCGAAGATACTCCGAAGCTTTATGCAGCGTAAGCGAAGGAGTACGATTCATGGATTGAAAATCCACATATTACACTTAATTTTCAATTTTACATCCTGTCAGCCTATGACTGATTCAATTATTCTCACCCTTTCACACCCTCTCATCTTCGCACCCTCGCGCTCTTGTGGGGAAATTCTTGACGTAATAAAGGGCAATTTTTCGCTGACCGCATTGGAGGTTATTATGAGAAAGAAATGGCAGAGAAATCTGATTCAGTTAGTCGGTATAATGTTCGGTTCACTGCTTACAGGACTGGCTTATTCCTGGTTCCTGGCACCCTATAAAATAGTGCCGGGCGGAGTAGGTGGTCTGTCTCAGATATTATTTCATTTTTTTGATATTCCCATGGGTATATCAATGCTCCTCTTTAATGTTCCCTTATTTATAATAAGTTTCATATTCATGGGTTCACGCTTTGGTACCCGTTCCATTTATGGGATGCTGATGGTTTCTTTTTTCACTGATATAGTAAGTTTTGCCAATCTTAATAAAATTGGACTAATCAGTGACTTGACACCATTCACTTTCCTCTATGATGGAGAAAGGATATTCTCGATCTTGGGACCCACAGATATATATCTTTCTGCGATTGCCGGCTCTGTTCTTCTGGGACTTGGTCTGGGAATTATCTTCCGCTTTAAAGGTTCCACCGCAGGTACTGATATCCCGGTTGCTCTCATCAAGAAGAAGACCGGGCTTTCCATAGGTACTGGCTACTGGATCGTGGAAACCTTTATCATTTTGACTGTTGGTCTTATTTTCAAGGATGTTAAGATCATTATCTGGGGTTATGTTAATCTATTTATTTCGGCCAAGATGACTGATCTTGCCTCTGAGGGACTGCCATTCGTGAAAGGTGTTTACGTGATATCCACCAAATATGTAGAGATAAAAGAAGCGATATATGAGCACATTCACCGGGGAGTAACACTTCTAAAAGCAACTGGCGGCTATACGGGGAATGAACAAAATATCATCTTCTGCGTGATGAATAAAAGGCAGGTCTCTGTTATGCGTGACATGGTGAAAGATATTGACCCTGGGGCATTTATGATCCTCACTGATGTACATGATGTGATGGGATATGGCTTTAAAAGCAGGGAGCTTGATCTGAGCAGCCCTGATTAGGGGAATAAATATAGGTCCTATAAAAAAAATCCCTGAACGAGTCAGGGATTTTTTATTTAATTAAAATTCTGCTGAATTAGTGGTTCGAGGATAAGAGATGACGTCACGGATATTCTGCATACCCGTCAAATACATGATAACGCGTTCAAATCCAAGTCCGAAACCTGCATGTTTAGTTCCGCCATATTTCCTCAAATCCATATACCACCAGTAATCATCTTTATTTAAACCCATCTCCTGGATCCTTTTTTTCAGCATTTCCAGACGTTCTTCACGCTGACTGCCTCCAATGATCTCACCCACTCCGGGCACCATCAGATCCATGGCAGCAACCGTTTTGCCATCATCATTCTGCCGCATATAAAAAGCCTTGATATCCTTGGGATAATCTGTTACGAAAACAGGCTTCTGAAAGTGCTCTTCCGTCAGATAGCGTTCATGCTCTGTCTGCAGGTCTATTCCCCATTCAACAGGAAATTTAAATTCTCGATCAGCACTTAATAAAATATCAATTGCCTCAGTATATGTGACATGCCCAAAGCTGCTGGAGACTAGATGCTTCAATCTTTCCAATAATCCTTTATCAACAAACTTATTGAAAAACTCCAATTCATCGGGAGCCTTTTCCATGATGTAGTTTATGATGTATTTCATCAGACCTTCAGCCAGATCCATGTCATCCTTAAGGTCAGCAAAGGCGATTTCCGGCTCGACCATCCAGAATTCCGCAGCATGACGGGCAGTATTAGAATTTTCTGCTCTAAAGGTGGGACCAAAGGTGTACACTTTGCGAAATGCCATCGCATAGGCTTCTACTGCAAGTTGACCACTAACTGTCAGATTTGTTTCTCTGCCAAAAAAGTCTTGAGCATAATCCACTTTCCCATCTTCTGTGAGGGGAGGATCCACCGCAGGCAGAGTGGAAACGCGAAACATCTCGCCCGCACCTTCACAATCACTACCAGTAATTATTGGTGTGTGCACACACACAAAGCCATTATCCTGCAGATAGCTGTGAATTGCATGTGCTGCCAGAGAACGGATTCGGAATACAGCTAAAAATGTGTTTGTGCGGGGACGCAGATGAGCTATCGTCCGCAGGTACTCAAAGGTGTGACGCTTTTTCTGAAGCGGGTAATCTCCCGCTGATTCACCTTCAATCACTATCTGAGTAGCTTTGATCTCAAAGGGCTGTTTGGCATTAGGAGTTAATTCCAGTTTTCCGGTAATACACAGTGAAGTAGCAATACCGACTTTACTGATCTGAGCATAATTTTCCAGATGATCTTCAAACACTATCTGGATGTTCTTAAAAAAGGAACCGTCATTGAGTTCAATAAACCCGAAGGTTTTCGAGCTGCGGATAGTTCTTATCCAACCGCAGATCGTAATAGTCTGGTCAGCAAATTTGCTTTGCTGGGCATATATTTCTTTTATTTCTGTAATTTTCATAATATCTCCTATTTATCAGGTATTTATCTTTTCTACAATTTTCTGGGCGACTTCAAGGGCATTATATCCTGCTACACCATCCACAAGTGGATTAGAGCCAGCTTCAATCGCCTGGAAAAATGCCTCTAATTCCATAGTTAGGGCATCCTTTCCATCCGATGAAGCTTTCACCTCTCTTATATCAACCACGTCTTCCTGATTAATATCATCAAATTTCCCAGCTAATATTTTGGGATATACTTTATACAATTTCTTTGATTTAGTGACTATCCTCACTGATTTTTCCTGGAAATCGAGAGAGAAATATGCGTCCTTCTGAAAAATCCGTGCCTGGCGGGAACGCTTAAGTGAAATGCGGCTGGCAGTAACATTTGCCACTGCCCCATTCTCAAATTCAATCCTGGCATTGGCAATATCTATGCTTTTTGTCATCACTTTCGAACCGGAAGCACTGATGTGTTTTACTTTACTATCGATAAAGGCCAGTATGAAATCAAGGTCATGGATCATGAGCTCATGAACCACCGGGACATCAGTCCCGCGAGCGCTAAAAGGAGCAATACGATGTACTTCGATAAAGATAGGATCTTTTATCAGACTTGAGATTTCCAGAATAACAGGATTAAATCTTTCAATGTGTCCTACCTGCAATCTTAGATCATTCAAAGCTGCTATTTCAATTAATTCCTTTGCCTGAGCTAATTCTTCGGTAATAGGTTTTTCCAGGAACACGTGACGCTTCTTCAAAAGAGCTGACTTGGCAAGCTCATAATGGGAGATTGTGTTTACCACTATCACCATCGCATCACACTTATCCAATAGGCTCTGATAATCAGAGAATACTTTTATATTATGCTTCTCACCAATCTCCTTAGCTCTTTTGGGCTTTTTATCATATAAACCAACAAGATTGATCAGCTTAGATTGTGACATTATCCGGGCATGGTTCTGTCCAAATTGTCCTACTCCCACTATTCCTATATTCAGCATCCATTACCTCCCGGATTATTTTTTATATTAAACAAGCTATCACACCTGCTGAGCATTCTTTAAAGAGATCTTTTTGGCAATACCCAGAATGATACCTAAGGCAATAGCCAGTAATGCAGCACTCATAACCCGAAATTCAGGGGGTAGAGAAAAAGTAACTACCTGAGCCGGAATCCAAAACCAGATACAAGCGAATCCTACTATTTTGAACATGTTATCCCAATCTATCTGGCGGAAAGCAGCAGGTATATTCCAGGCTCTGAACAATCCTCCCTGCTCGATCGCAGTATCTGTGAGCCGATGAAAGCTCATCATGGGAAAGGCAAATACAATATTCATAAAGAATGATTTCCAGAAAGCTTCCAGAAGAGGAATGCCCTTGCCCGGGATCAAACCGGCTGATAGTATTCCTTCAGTTCCGAAAGAGAATAGGGGAAATACCACTGTGAATACTACTCCCAGAAATGCCCAGACTAGAAAACGCTCGCCCAGCCTGATACCAGACAGCTTCCACTTCCCTGTAACTATTTTGCCACCAAGCAATTCACCCATGGTTCCTAAAAGGCCAACTTTGATAAGACCCATTAAATATGGATAAGCAATTGTAAGCTCTCTGAAAACTCGCTGAGAATTCGGACAGATCAAGATCGCCAGAACCAGAGCCAGGATGACTACCCAGCAAATCGTTATAACATTATCTTTCATTATTAACCTCATATATTTTAATTATATATAAATTTTATGTCTTTAGCTGAAATAGGCTTTTAATGTCAACTAACTTCCTATTTTGCAATAAAAATAATATTTCAGGTTAATAATGAAAAACTGATTGACGAATATAGTGGGGGCTAAGAACTTAGTAACAAAGTATAAAAGTAATGGAGGTTATGATGAAAAAGGTCTTGATTACGGGAATAATCTTAATTGTATTGATAGCTGCTGTGGCAGCAGACATTCAGGACTTGAACGGTGTCGCCAAAAAAAATCTACGTTCTGCGAATAATTACTACCGTCAAAAGATATATGAAAAGGCAATGCCTTTTTATCAGCAGGTAATTGAAGAAAATCCTAATCACGTGGAAAGCCTTTTTAATATGGCAGGAATTTATTATGAAGTGGATTTGGATTATGCAACTGCTTATGAATTTTATAATCGCACTCTTAGTGCAATACAAAAAGTTTATGATGAATATGCCCAACTGAAAGAAACAGATGAGAAAGCAGCAAAAAAATATCATAAGAAATATATCGATAAAGAGGATTTGGATAAAAAAGAAGAAATGGCAAAGCTTTTACAATCCAATTCCTGGAAATATATTTATAAAAGTGGATATGATCATTATATAGTTGAAGAATATGATATTGCAATTCAGGAACTTACAAAGCTGCATGCATTGGCTCCAGACAGTTTATTAACGATTAAAATGCTAGGTAACAGCAATCTGAAACAGGGAAATATAGAAACAGCAATTTCCTATTTCAAGCAATTAGTAGATTTGGAACCTGAAAATGAACAAAATGCTCAATTGATAGCCAATCAGTATTTTCAATTAGATCAAAAAGACCTGGCAGTCCAGTATTATGAGAAAGCATCCGAAATAAATCCGGAAAATCCTGATAACTATTTTAATATGGGGATCTGCTATACTAATCTTGAAGAGCCAGCCAAGGCAATGGCAATGTTCACAACGACCCTGGAATATGAACCAACTAATTTAGATGCAGCCTACAATGCCAAAGTAATTGCTCAGCAACTTAAAGATATGGATAGTTTCCTGCGGTTCAGTGAGATGGAATTTGAGATAAATGGTTATGATGCTGAGAGTTTACGTGTATTCTGTTATCAATTAAATTCTTTGGAACTTTATGAAGCAGTACTTAAATTTGGTGAGAAATGGTCAGATTTGGCACCTAATGAATCCGCACCTTATCAGTTAATGTTCCTGGCAGCTAATAAATTGGGTAAAATAGAACTAAAAGAACAATATCAAAAAAAGCTGCAAGACCTGAACTAGAGCGAAAGTGGCGGAATGGTAGACGCGCTGGACTTAGAATCCAGTGGGAGCAATCCTGTAGGGGTTCAAATCCCCTCTTTCGCACCAAAATTTAAGGGCATGATAAAAAGAGCTTCATGCCCGAAATTTTATAAGAAAAAAGTGGTAATAAAGGAGAAACTGTGAAAACAGAAATTAAAGTACAAGAATCCGGCTGGAGAGAAATGACTGTGATCGTTCCTGCAGAAGATGCTCAAAAGGATTACCGGAAAATAGTAAATCAATATAAAGCCAAAGTTAGTGTACCCGGATTCAGAAAGGGAAAAGCACCCCTGAAAATGGTAGAACAGCTATATGGAGATCAATTTAAGGAAGAATTTATTCTCAAGCAACCGGAAGAATATTACAAAAAAGCATTGGATGAAAATGACATTCACCCCATCAATGAAGCAGAAATAGTTAAAGTTGACTGGGATGTAAATAAGGATTTTGAAGCTGTATATAAATTCCAGATCATGCCTGAAATCGAGATCACCAAATATGAAGGGCTGGAAGTTACATTTAAGGAAATAGAATTTACTGATGATATGGTGGATAATGCATTGGAAAATATGCAGGGCAAATTTGCCACTCAGGAAGAAGCTGAAGCAATTGATACTGATATGCTTGTGAAAGCATCTTTTAAACAGCTTGATGCAGAAAAGCCAATGGAATTTGAAAGAGAATTTACTGTGGGTTCAAATATCTATAACGAAGAAATGAATGAGAAGCTGTTAGGAATTAAGGTCGGTGAAAGCGTACAATCAAAGATATTTAATCCTTCTCATGATCAGGAAGATGATGAATATCAGAAATATCGTGATCTTGATTTTGAGATCACACCCCTTACAATTAAAAAGGAAATCTTACCAGAAATCAATGTTGAGTTTGCCAAAGACGCAGGTTTTGAAGACCTTGAACAATTGAAAGCAAGTATCGAAGATGATTACAAAAGCAAAATTATTGAGCAAAATGATAAAAACAGATTACATGCCCTGGAAATTGCTCTACTGGAAGCTAACCCAATCGAACTTCCTGATTCTGCGGTTAAATTTTATGCAGAGCAAATGGCTGAAGATGCTGCAAAGCAATATGGTATTGAAAAAGAACAACTTATCGATACCTTTATGCCAATTGCTGAGACGAATATGAAGATATTTTATCTTAAAAACAAGATAACTGATAAGCTTGAAATTGAGATCAATGATGAAGATAAGGATGCAATGATCCAGAAAGCAGCTGATAATTTGAAGATTGACGTAGATAAATATAAAGAACTCTATGCAAATCAAATAAATTCAGAAGATTTCATTAACACAGTTAAAGAACAGAAAACCATGGATTTTCTGCTGGAAAAGGCAATACTTGTTGAACCGGTAGAAGATGATGAAAATGATAATGTTGATGAGGATAACCATTCAGCAGATGCTGAATGATAGGAGGATTTATGCCTTTAGTACCTTTTGTAATTGAACAGACTGGCAGAGGAGAAAGATCTTTTGATATCTTTTCCCGCTTGTTGAAGGACAGGATTGTTTTTATCGGCTCTGCAATCGATGATAATGTTGCTAATCTTGTTGTAGCCCAGCTCTTACATCTGGAAGCGGAAGAACCGGAAAAAGATATTTATATGTACATTAATAGTCCCGGTGGAATAGTTACTGCCGGACTGGCTATATATGATACCATGCAGTACATTCGCCCTGATGTAAATACTATTTGTATTGGTCAGGCAGCAAGTATGGGTGCAGTTCTTCTCACTGCCGGTCAAAAAGGAAAGAGATTTGCTCTTCCCAGCTGTCGCGTAATGATCCATCAACCGTGGGGTGGAGCACAAGGTCAAGCCTCAGATATTGAGATCCAGGCTAATGAGATCATCAGGCAAAAAGAAAAACTCAACCAGATATTGAAACTTCATACGGGAAAACCAATCAAGGACATCATCAAGGATACTGACCGGAATTTCTTTATGAGTGCACAGCAGAGCGTGGAATATGGAATTATTGACGAAGTGATAACTTCCCGGAAATAAGGAGTAATATTAGTGAAATCACAAAATAATGACCAGCATTGTAATATATGCGGTAGAAATGCAGGTGAAGTAGATTATCTCCTCAGGGGGCTGGATGGAAATATCTGCAACGATTGCATTATGATGTGTTATAAAATACTTCATGAAGATAAAAGTGCTGAAGAGATGGAAGATTTTGTTCTTCCCACACCCAGAGAGATAAAAGCCTATCTTGACCAGTATGTGATCAGTCAGGAAACAGGAAAACGATTTATTTCTGTGGCTGTATATAATCATTATAAGCGAATCTTTAAGCAAAATATTAAAGATGAGATAGAAATAGAAAAAAGTAATATCCTGATGACCGGACCAACCGGTTCCGGAAAAACCCTTATCGCCCAGACGCTTGCCCGTTTTCTTAAAGTACCATTTGCCATAGCAGATGCTACTACTCTAACTGAAGCAGGATATGTAGGTGAAGACGTGGAAAACATCCTGGTAAGACTCCTTCAAAGCGCAGATTATGACGTGAAAAAGGCTGAGAAAGGTATTATTTATATTGACGAGATAGATAAAATTGCCCGTAAATCAGAAAATCCTTCTATTACACGTGATGTTTCCGGAGAAGGGGTACAGCAGGCTCTTTTAAAAATACTGGAAGGTTCTATTGTAAATGTCCCACCCAAAGGTGGCAGAAAACATCCTCAACAGGAATTCATTGAAGTTAATACTAAGAATATACTCTTCATCGCTGGAGGAGCTTTTCTGGGTCTGGACAAAATTGTTAAAAGAAGAACTAATAAGAAGACAATAGGCTTTGACGTTGTATTGCAAAATCCCCCAACAGTAGATGATCTTCTGGCCCAGGCAATTCCGGATGACCTGGTTAAATATGGACTGATACCAGAACTGGTGGGAAGATTACCTGTCTATACGTCACTGGAAGAACTCGATGAAGAAGCTCTGGTAACCATTCTTACAGAACCTAAGAATGCAATATGCAAACAATACAAAAAACTTTTTGAGATGGAAGATGTAAAATTATCCTTTCAAGAAGATGCACTTCGTGAAATTGGTAAAGTTGCATTAAAACATAAGACCGGTGCTCGTGGACTTCGCTCAATAATGGAAAGATTTATGATAGATATTATGTATAATCTACCTGAAAATAAGGACATCAAGTCAATAGTGATAACTCCGGAGATAGTGAAGGGAGAAGGCAAACCTTTGTCCCGAAAAGTCTCCTGATAATATATCAGCCGGTATGAAAAATCATACCGGCTTTTTTTATCCCTATAAATTCTCTTTCATGGTTATTTAGCTTGACGAAATATGCCAAATCCAAAATTTATAATAAAAATTTATCTGGGAGTGAAGTATGAATTTCAAACCACAGGATGTTATTAATAAACAATTAAATAAATTTATAGCGGTTGCTGTTTTCACCATCTCGCTGGTAGTTTATGTTCTCACTTTAGCACGTAGTCTATCTTTCTGGGATTGTGGAGAATATATCACCTGCAGCAGTATTTTAGGTGTTCCCCATCCTCCCGGAAACCCATTTTATATTTTATTAGGTAGATTTTTTACTGCTCTGGCAGGGAATCAATTTTTTCATACTGCGATAGTAAATTTCATGAGTGCCTTCTTCAGCGCTCTGGCAGTGATGTTCACTTATCTTATCACTGTAAAATTTATTTCAATGTGGGTAAAAAAGGATGAAGTGATATTTGCCTATCTCACCGGATTCATTGCTGCCATGTACATCGCTTTTTCTTATACATATTGGAGTAATGCGATAGAAGCGGAAGTTTATGGCGGTCTTGCATTCTTCCTTAATCTTATCATATATCTTACCTTGATCTATATTGAGAAATCAGAAAATTTCTCTCACCAAAACTACCTGATGCTGATCATTTACCTCTTTTTCCTGGGATTTGGTGTACATCAAACGGTACTTCAACTCGCACCGGCTGTCCTCTTTATTGTCATATATCCCAATGTCTGTGAAGCATTTAAGAATAAAGAGAAATTCTGGTCCTGGCTGGGAATTTATCTAGCTGG
>JAVCDJ010000184.1 GCA_030765845.1 Candidatus Stygibacter australis | reverse complement strand
ATTAAATAATATTACATCAGGATTATTGGAACCCAATAATAGCTGAATTTCCTCATCGTTAGTTGAATCCATTTGCTTATTCCAGGGGTTATCATGCCAATTTTCTAGTCCGAATTGAAATAAAGATATTTTATTCCTAATGTTTTCGTAAATTATAAATAATCCTCTTTCTGGTGGACTATAATCTTCATAATCATTAATATTTGTATATCTGTTTTTTCCAAAACAATCATTTTCAAAGAAACCACCAAATATTTTTCGAGCTTCTCTAACTATGTCATTCTGCTTTTTTTTGTCAAATCGACTACCACCAATTTGAGTTTTAGTGTGTAATATCCACTCTGAGCAATTCAATGAGTCCTTTACACTTTCATCCAATTTGATAATCGAAGCGTAAACACCTGTAAATGATTGATAATCATGATACTCAAACCACTTGTAATTAACAATTTTATTTTCATCACAAACTTCATTTAGATATCTAACTTTGAAAAAGTCTCTCATGATCAGTAATTCCTGCAGCTTCTTTTTCGTTGAACTTTTGGGGTAAAAGTTTATAACTATACTCATAATCAATATCCTCTATCTAATTTCCTTCTCAAATTCTCAACTGGAAATTCATCGATAAATCCTACACTAAACTGTAAGATTAAAGACGCATCAAAAGCCTCAACAACCCCATTCCCATCTACATCAGCAACATCAATCCTCCAATCTTCCCAGGGCAAAGTTGTTCCTTCCGGTATTAATAAACAAAAATACTGTAAAACAAGTGAAGCATCAAATGCTCCAATAATTTCGTTATCATCCACATCTCCAAAATTATGTCCCGGAATTGCTTGAGGGTAATAAAATGCTCCAATATCTGCTATTGTTCCATCTGGATCAAAATAAATCGGGTCAGGATTACCAGCATCAACACAGGGAGAGGCTTCTGTAAGATGAAAATCACCATTCTCTGCATCAACAAAGAGTGGATCCATAAAGAGATTACAATATATATCGCAGGGATCTCCATTAATGTTTGAAGAAAGTATCTCTCCAAATAAATTTGGCATGTCAACTTGAACATCGCTCATCCAGAACAGATTATACACTACTTCTGATGGTGACATGTCACCATAAAATCCAAAGGAATTTTCATAAAAGATATTTCCTATGATTGATTCTATGGATTCATCATTGCAGAAGATGCCATTATCATTATTACTAATCGTGTTGCTACTTATAGAGGGAGTTGAATCTTCGCAGAAGATGCCATTATCATTATTACTTATTGAATTGTTTGTAATAGTTGGTGAGGAATCAAAGCAATAAATGCCATTTTCATTATTACTTATCATGTTGCTACTTATAAAGGGTGATGCATTGCCGTTGCAGTGGATGCCTGCACTATTATTACTTATTGAATTGCCGGTGATAGTTGGTGATGAATCATAAAAGGGTACGATGCCATAACCATTATCACTAATTGTATTGTTGATAATAGTAGGTGATGAATAAATGCAGGTGATGCCATTATCGGCATATTCTATTTTACAATATGAAACCGTGCTACTTGATGAACTATTACCTTCGAAACATATTCTTGTCCAAATTCCAGGAAAAGGCTGATAATTGTTGCTTGTAAAAGTAATACTGTCTTCCTCTGTTCCTTCTGCTGTAAGCATTCCAGATACTATTAATTGCCTGCCATCAGCAAATTCAAGCCTTACTCCAGGCTCTATTGTTAGAGTATCATTCTCATTAACTGTTATATTATCGATAACTTGATAAATATATTCATTTGTTAATATTCCACTTATTTCGCCTGAAATATCTAAGGGTAATCCATATAGAAGTGTTACTGTCTCAAAGGTTGAATCATTCAGCAAAAGCTCTTCAGCAATATTAATAGACTGCCAGCCTTCATGAGAATATTCAATTGAGTATATTCCTTCATTTATAGATATTTGAAAATAACCATCTTCATTTGTGTAAGTGCTATCCGTAATAGCAGAAGGAGTAACAGCAGTAAAAAGTATTTTTGTCCCTTCATGGCTTTCTTCTCCATCCAGATAGCAATAGCCGTCAATTGCCGCAAAACGAGTATCAGCAAACACCGAATGTGAACCGATTAATAATAGTGTCAAAATGATGAAGTAAAATATTTCCCTCTTTTTCATTTTCTTTCCCTCCAATTATTTTTCTATTTTTTATATCTTATCAATATCAATTTAATTCTGATCAAAGGATTATCCCCTTGTCGGATCTTCACTGCAAATAGAATGAATAGAAACACCAATAACTTTTGCCCACAAACAGAATCTTTCAGGTTAGGATAATATTACTTTCATTCAATTCTCCTAACCCAAACAATCAAAATAATTCATATTTTGTCAAATTAATCTTACCGTGGGATGCCTCCATTTTTTGAGACTGTTCAACATTATGGTTGATTTACTCCTGCAAGAGAATGCGCCAATTTCTTCTTCATCAATATCGTCAATTTCCTTTAGCAGGGAATGAATACGATTATTAATTCGCTCCTTATGGCGATCAACATTCTTTTTCCATACAACTTTGTTTCTGTTAGCATCTGCTCTGATCTTTGTTCCGTCTATGAAATGCACATCATAAATATCTATGAAACCTTGCTCATAAGCATTGCGTCATAAATAGGTGTCACATTTTAACGCAGTGATTTTGAATTATATACGGCGTGAAGAGCTTCAATATCCGTTGATATGCAGCGATGATCAATGCAGATAGAATTCAAAAGAACAAGTTAAAAGTAACAGATATTTATGATGTAATGCTTATATGTGAAATACGAAATCTGCTAATACTACTGGCAAAATCTCTACAAAGTGCTTACTTCTATATCTGCTAATAGTTACAAGGTCGGGAGTTTGGTATCCATTCAACCACATAAATGTTATGCTGTCATGGAGTTGCTTCTCAATTTTTCGACTACTAAATATACCTTGCGTGTAGGCATAAATTAGTATTTTCAGCATCATTTTCGGATGATATGGACTGTTTCCACCCTTACCGTTTTTATTAGCCTTACAAGGTCTCACGAGCATTTTCATGCTTAACAAATCGACAAATGAATTGATTATCCTGGAGACATGATTCTCTGGAATCAAGTCATCCAGATAGGAAGGAAGGCATAAACCTTGCTGCTGATTATAATCTTTAAACTTCATATATGATACTTTTAAATATATAGTATTATTTTTAAAGCAAAATTAGTATTTTATTCAAATAATGGTTGTGAACCAGCCCCGGTACGCAGGCTGGTTAAAACAGCTATGCCTTACTTCTTATTGCCGTAGTCTATCATACTTGCAGGTTTTGGTTTATCCGAGTTAGGGTATTTATAATCGATAAACGGTATGGATAATTAATGGCAAATATTTAAGTTTATTGACGAAAAACCATCCAGTCTGAGTATTTACTCATCGAACATTGGGGAGTAAATTATGAAGAGAATACTTCTTTTTTTGATCATCCTGAGTTATTTAAATATCTGGGCAGATGATACAGGTGATTTACTCTGGCAAAAAGCAGTGATCATTGCAAAAGAAAACAGTCACCTTATTACAGGTGAATTGGAACAGGTAACCAAATTGACCAATAAGAAAGGAAAAGTGAAAGTAGAAGAAACTATTCTGATCACATATTCTCAATCTGGTAACGACGTTGTGGGAAGATTTGAATCTAGCTGCTCTAATGGTGGAAAACCCGTAGGACAAGATGATGAGCGTATAAAGTCTATGTTAGAAGAAGATATGCTGAATAAAGAAGCACTCTTCCTCAATTTTAAGGGGACAGACCTGCAGGTAACCAAAAAACCAGACATCCAGGAAATCAAGGGACATCAATGTCAGAGATTTGATTATGAGTATTATGAATATGATGATGAAAGCAATAAAAACCTGCGCTACTGGGGAAAAGTGTGGCTTGATAATGAAAATGGCATCCCTCTATTAGATGAAGGTAATTTGGAATCTCCCATCAAAATGATGAAGGATATCACAATTGCCACCTTCTATCATTATGGAGAGGATGGCTGGTATATAGATGAGGTTAATACCTCCTTCCGTATTTCGATGCTTATCATCAGTGCCTATACCACTATCTGCAGATATTACCGTAATTACTGGGAGTTTATACCAGTAGATTCTGAGATGCAGGAGTCTGATTAAGCATTATCAGACTGGTTATAATAGAGGTCGTCATCTGCGCCGCACCTGTGAGTACACCGGCGCTGCACGTATGAGAGACTGATCACTCTAAGTAGTTGATATCATTGCAGGTTTTCAATTATTTCACCTGTATAGTGAAAAGCTTCCAGCAAGTCCTTTTTGCTAATTCTAATAATAATTTCTCTTGTAATTAAAATCAGTTAAGGGATAAGTCAATGCTGAAACAGGGAACTTATGTCATCAGTCATAAAGGACTGCTCTATTTTTTAGATGAAAAGGGCAAGAGAATATCTTATAAACCATGGCTGGGAGACAGTGTGGGATTTTTGTATGATCTGATAATGGAGAAGAATATATTTCCCCGCAAATTTGGAGCAAGTATAGAAAAACATTATCAGATATTACAGGAGATGATGGCTGATATCCATGGTATGAAAGTTTTGGAACTGGCAACTGGTAGTGGAAGCGCTAGGCATTTTCTGGCAAAAGATAATAATTATACTGGTTCTGATATCAGTGTTTCTCTGCTGCGGCAGGCAAAAAGAAAAATTGAAAAAGCAGGTTTCAAGGACAGTAAGTTTTATGTAACCAGTGCCGAGAACTATATGTTTGAGCAAAATAGCTTCCAGGTTTGCCTCTGCATTCTGGCAATTAATTTTCTGAATGACCTGAACCAGCTGGCACAGGAATTATCTCAAATACTTCAGCCAGGAGGAGTTTTTTACTGCTGCGTACCAGTGCCGGAACGTAATAAAACAGGCAGCCTAGTGAGAGGAAACCTTTACAGCGAAAAGGAACTACAGGAAATTTTCTCTAAGCATAACTTTGTTTTTGAAGCCAGTACAGCAACCAATGGCTCAATATTATATTTCCAAGCCATTAAAAAAGATTGATCAGTGATTTCAATGTGATACTTACATTGTGATCTCAAGGAAAAGCAACAAAGCACGTAGTGACGTTTTAATGTTAGATAGTTCTTTGTTGTTCCGGCTTAGGGCAACTGTCAGTGCTAATTATGTTTAATTATAAGCATTTAACTGATTTTAAAGCATTTCAGAAGCTCAATCATTTCCTTTTTGGTAAATCAGGCTTTCTGGTTAAAATCTCAATAATATTTTACTAATCGCAAGATTTTAACTGGTAACAGGTTGAGTGGTATCTTAGAAAATAACTTCAAAAAGAAAAAATCATTATATTTGACATTTAAAGTCTTTCAGATAGATTGTAATAATAAAAAATGTAGGCTGGTTATATGTATTGCTTCGCACATTACTTAATACTGAGTTTATCAGTATTATTTCAGCTTTCTGCCGGGATACTTGCTCTTCATCTGATCAAGGTAACAGGCCGCAGGATGGGTTGGATTTTGATCTCTCTGGCGAACTTATTTATGGTTTATAGACGCGTATTATCCTTTATTGCCCTTCACTGCGACTCGCAGAATTTTATCTTATCTAGTGAAATTGCCGGACTAATGATTTCTATCATGATGTTTTTAGGAATGTCAATGATCAAAAAATACTTTTTAAGTATAGTAGGGATAAAGGACAAAATCCATGAAGAACAGATGGAACTTGAAAAGATCAATAAATCCAAGGATAGACTTTTTTCGATCATCTCGCATGACCTTAAGAATCCCTTTAATACAATTTTAAATTTTTCTCATCTTCTGCTGCGGAACTATAAGCAACCGATCCCGGAAAAAGCTTATGATTTTATCCGCCGTATTCATAAATCTGCCCGATGTGGTTATACCTTGCTGGAAAATCTCTTGCAGTGGTCACGTTTTCAAACCGGTACCATAGATCTGGTTTTAGACAAATTGAACCTGAATCTGCTGGTTGAGCAAAACATACTTCTGCTGACAGAAAATGCTAATGCTAAAAATAT
>JAVCDJ010000183.1 GCA_030765845.1 Candidatus Stygibacter australis | reverse complement strand
CAGGCTTAAAGGGCAAAAATTGGTTGCTATTTTGCTAGAATTTCATCAATCATTCTGATTTTTCTCCATTGTTTAATTCCAGAATGGATTCTCAACTTTGTCTTTAACCTTGAGAAGGTACCTTCCATGGAATTTGTTGTATTTGGAATATGAAGATCAGGATATTTCTGATATGTAAACAGGCAAGAGAAATTTGTTTTTAAACTTCTAATGGCGCTTCGCAATCTTCTATGGGTATAATGCCATTTGCCAGTATCTGCATTGTGTGTTCTTTCGTTTAAAAATAATCTCCATTTATTTTCCCAGGTGATCATCATCCGTTGAAACTCCTCTTGATTTGAATGACATAGCCTTTGAACAATTGATTTCAGTTCTTTACCTGCTTCCAGTTTAGGATTTCTCGTAATGTATCTTGTTATAATAGCAACCTGATGAAATTGGCACATCTGCACGGGAATGCCGTTAAATGCTCTAAATAAGCCTCTTTTGCCATCACATACTATTCCCAGGATATTCCATCCTTTACTTTTTAAGTTATCAATACCACTAATATATTTTTGAACTGTTTCATGATTTACATATTGCCACTGAAGGTTTTTATGAGTTATTGTATTGCGGAAAACCATCACTCCAAACCCTCTTCCAAAGTAGCAAGTATCCATTGCTATTACACAATTTTCGATCAAATAAATAGGAATATTTAACTCAATTTGATCAAGTTTTCTGCGGATTGTCCAAGGTGAAATTCCATACTGATTACTAAGGTTTTTCAATGTCTGGTTATTGTGAACATAATCATTCCATAGTTTATTATCCAGGCAGTCTCTTTTACGTTTCTTATTTTCAAAAATGTGTCCACATTCATTGCATTTATATCTCTGATTCCTATTACGTTTGCCATTTTTTTTGTGCTATTGGACTTACAATTTGGGCATTGCTTTTGCTTCATATTTATGCTCCTACATAATAATATATACTTAAATAGTTTACTAATAATTAGTTATGCCCTATTTTAGCAACCAATTTTTGCCCTTTAAACCTAAATACATAAAAGAGCTGCAGATGTATTGTTATCACTACGCTTTGAAGCTGAGTAGTGATCCTGAACTGGCGCAGGATGTTTCTCAGGAATCTTTACTGGCTCTTTTTAGAAATTCAGGGAATGTAACATATATCAAGGGGTGGCTGAGAAGCACCGTTTATCATCAGGTGCTTTCGACCTGGAGAAATATGAAAAAAGATAAATATCTGATCAGCAAACTTGAGCAGCAGGCGGCATCTCATCAGGATCTGAGCGCTGTTACGGAAAAAGAACTGATGGAAAATCTACCCTCGGAAATGGTTAAGAAATTACTTTCTGAGGAGGAATTTCACCGTTCTGAAGTTATTAACAGCTATGATAATCTAAAGGACTATGCCGCAGCGGAAGGGATCAGCTATTATACTGCCCGAAAACACCGGCATATTATATATCGCAATCTAAAATCTGCTTATCTAAATTCTCAAGGCTGGAAAGCAAATCCGGAAATGCTGTCTTTTAAGCAATATGATAACCTTAGAAGATTCATAAAGACTCTGGTGGAAGCCAGTAATAATAACCAGATGGACAAGCTTTCGGGATATTGTTCTGAGATAGAAATCAAAGACATTGAAAAAGACTTTTCTCTGATTCACCAAATTTCAGATTGGGGTGTTAAAATAATTGATAAAGATATGTATTATTTAGTAATATCTGATAAAAACCAGAAGATGATATCAATCCTGATGCAGGTAAAAATTCCCACTATAGGTTCTATCAAAATTTTAACCTGCAAACTGAATAAATGCACGGCAGTTCTTCAAAACCCAATGGGTAAGAAACTACCATTGCGCAATAAAGGACAACTGGGTATGACAATTGAGGAGTTGAAGAAGTATCTGGCGAAGGAGTGAATTCAAAATTTTGAATTTTGAGTTTTTTCTTAGGTTAAACAGTCTCAGGGGAAATGAGAATTTGGTGATTAGAATTAGCTTGACTCCTGAATTTGTCATTTTCTTTGTGCTTATATGAAAAAATTAATCGGATTAGTAATAATATTTGTGGTTGTACTGCTGCTTGTATCCTGTTCAGGGAAACGCACTGTGTATGTGTTATCTGAGCTGGAAACCCCTGACCTGAATCTGGATAATCTTATCGACCCCACGGCTACGTATGCCATTCTGGTGCAGGATACTAACGGTGAAACTATTATGAGTTACCATGCAGATAAATTGCTTATCCCTGCTTCCACCTTAAAATTAGTGACTGCTGCTGCTGCCTGGAAATTTCTGGGCCCTGAGTATAGAATTCCCACTTATATCGGTTATGACGGCTTCACAAATAATAATATCCTCTTTGGGAATCTTGTGGTTTCAGGAACTGGTGATCCCACTTTAGACAGACGGCACTGGTATGATCCCGAAGTTATTTTCTCTAACTGGGCAGACTCGTTAAAAGCACATGGCATCAACGAAATCAGGGGTGACATCATTGGTAATGATGATCTTTTTGAAGAAATCCGCCTGGGAACCGGCTGGGCCTGGGATGATCTCAGCTTCACTTATGCAGCAGAATTTGGACCCCTAATGGCTGATAACACTACCGTAGAGTTCTTTATTAATCCTCCGGAAAATGATGATGATAATATTTCTATCATGGATAACCTGCCATTTGATTACTTTACCTATAAAAATAACGTGACTTTTGCTGATTCGCTGCCGGAACATATTCATGCCCGGAGAATAAATGGCGAAAACACACTTTCTGTATATGGAAATTACAGTGAAGATAAAAAAAGTTACACAAAAATGATCACAGCAGAAAATTCTACCTTGTTTTATGCTTCATTACTTAAGGCTACATTAGAAAAGGCTGGCATTTTGATCAGTGGAAACGCGGTTGATATTGATAATACCAATGAAAAACCCGAAGAGATTATTCCTTTGTTTACGCATTACTCACCACGCTTATCTACGATTATTCGTCAATTCCTGCAGGATAGTAATAATCAGGCGGGAGAAGCTTTGTTGCGTCATATTGGCTGGCACGAAACAGGATATGGCTCATTTAATAACGGATATATGGTTCTGGAGGTATTCTTTTCAAATGTGAATATTTCCTGGAATGAATATCGGGTTGCTGATGCCAGTGGGCTTTCCAGATATAATCTTTTTACTCCTGCTGCTATGAACAAGATACTGCTCTATATGAATGACATTCCAGAATTCCGTAATTGCCTGACTTCACCGGGGATTAATGGTACTCTGGCAAAGCGGACTGCTCTTTTGGATTTTGACCTATATGCCAAAACAGGTAGTATGAGTGGAATAGATTGCATCTCTGGATATATGAAAACAGCTCGAAACAATGATCTGGTTTTCACTGTTATGATCAATAATTATCAACCAGTAAATGGCAATCCCCATCCAACAGATAATTTTATCAGATTATTTAACCACTTCTAACTGCTATGATTTATTTTTCGCTGCTCCAGGTTTTGCCCAGATTATCAATATGAAATATTTTATTTGACCCTTCCCGGGTAATAGTTGCTTCATACATGGATGAGGTGACTTCTATTTTTGGAGGCATGTCAAAATTTCCACCATTCACGTCAGTGAACCCAAGCTGCTCTAAATCATCAGTATAAAAGCCATACAATTGATAGAAGTTATACATCTTATAATATAATTGCCGCAGTATCCATTTCGCTTTCTCTTCTGAATTATAGCCCGTCACCTTACCATCACTGGATGGCAGGTCCTCAAAGAAATAAACATAGCCCCACATTTCCGGATAATGCATATTGATCACACCCTGAGGACTCCAGACCCAGTTATGCTCAGGTGTATCAGCTTTCTTCACATACTGATCATTCACTATCTCATGTTCCCACTGTACTCGTGAAAAATTTACCCGCCAGAAATCTCCCGGCGCAGGAGGAGTTTTACCGGCACATTCTTCCAGTACATTCCAGGGTATCCCCAGCTCCACATACCACGCTTTATCCCGACTCAAGGGGTCATTGATGGTCCCATCCACATCCACGGCATATTGCAGACCCTGAATATCCCAGCTGTCTATTGCTACCTGTCCCCCATCGCGGTAGGGATGAGTAAGCAGCAGATCCCATACAGTTCCCAGGGCATTGATCTCCAGCTCATAATAATTGTGAGTATCTCCATCAGGATCAATAAAGACTTCAAAATCATTATCATGAAAAATCACTGAATCCCGCTTCTTCAGTGTACCCCAGACATGTGGTTCCACCAGCTTGGCAGCAATATAAAAATAATAATCATTCCATAACATCTTTACCTTGGTTTGATAATATGGCTCAGGTTTGATATCACCTTCAATATCCACAAAATAGTCTGTCCAGGCAGCATCCAGCCACTCATTATCAGTAATTTTACCATCTATCAGGATATAATCATCGATTTTGGGAGCAGCATAGCTTTGAGGTTGAAAGGGGATTTGAGGTTCAGGAAGTGCTCCTCCAGATATATTAAAAACTAAAGCCAGCAGAAATATCAATAATAATGCTCTCCCTGCTGTTAATATTCTTAAATTACACATCTATTACCTTCCTTCTTATAATTTATTCCAGCTTACAAAGCAAACTTTTCAATTTCTATCACAATTTATAGACATACACACCCTGACTGGAACCTATCGCTACATAATTTCCACCCTCCGCCAGTGCGTAACAGGTTATTTTTTCATGATGTTGGATGGTTTTTATCACATCTCCGGTTTTTGCTTCGATAATATTTAATTCTTTGCTCGTGCCAATACCGATGATGAGATCTTCTCCCCGCAGCCATTGTGCCTTATGAGCCCTTTCAAAGGTAATAAGCTTTGATTTGGAGGCAATATCAATTATTCCTGATGTTCCTTCGGAATCAGAAAAGAGCAGTAATTTGCCATCAGGACTGAACTGAACACTTTCCACTTCACCATTTGAGGCAATTTGTATATCAGGATTTGTTTCACCAATTGCAAAGATTCGTACTACGGCATATTCAAATAGTTCGCTGTAACCATGCTCAGTACCATAGGCAAGAAAATCTCCCTGAGGACTTATATCACAAGCTTTAATTCCATATGGATATTCCAGCTCCAACATCTGTTTTTTAGTTTCCAGATCATAAACTCTCATCCTGCTATCCGTTGAAGCACAACAGGCAAATCGTCCGTCTGCGCTCAATGCCAAACCCTCTAGATTCCCAAAGTGACGTTTCTGCCAGACCTCTTTTTGAGTGCCAAGATCAAATATACGCAGATATCCGTCATTTAAAGCCAATACAGCATGATTCTTATAAGGTAATTTGCGAATTGCATTTATATCACTATAAACTCGTAAAGGATTATTTTCCTTGATACTCGCCAAATCAATAAGATGCATTGACTTATCTTTGCAACCTGCCAGTAACTGATTATTATTATTTATAAAGGTCAGAGCTGTAACTGGTGTAGGAAAGTCATATTCTGATAACGCTCCCAGGGTAAGAGTTGTATCAAGACCGGCAGCTTCACTGGAAATAAATATCTGACTAAGGTGCGGATTATTCCAGAGATCAAATACTACGTCTCCAAATATTCTAACATCTTCTCTATCATTATATAATTTCTCTGCCTTATCCGGAGCAATTGCCAGATCATACTTCAGTCCATCTGCTGGCCAATCCTGGTGCTTAATCGAAATCCGCCAGATACAGTTATTAGCATCATATTCATTAACATCAAGCTCCAGCTCCATGGACCTTGTCTGAAAATTCCAGCCCAACAAGTCTGTTATCTGGTTGTATATCACAGATTTCTTCTGGTATTGACCCCACCACAGTTTGCTGCTGTTATCCAGATAACGCTGCATAAAGTGAATATCACTTTCAAAAGGTGTTTGCTCATCAAGTATATCTGATTCTCTGGCTGATAGCCATTCCTGCCTGCTTTCTTCATTGAGTCCCTTGATCTGCTGGCGAAGCAAGGAAATTTGATTGCCTGCTTCTTTGATATCTATGGCAAATAGTGCCTGAGTCATAACTAAGAGCCCCACAATTACTGCGAAACTTTTTCTAATAATTTGTTGTTTTTTCTTCATAAGACGTAAGCTTTGAAAGAATTGATTTTTTGTAAAGTATAATCTAATGGCTTGTAATAGGAAATAATTATTCCCTGATTTAGATTTTTTTATTGACATAGAATCATGCTCTAAATATTTCTGATTTTACTGTTATTTTTAGCAGTAAAAATAGCGTGAAATGGTCTCAAAAAGGTAGATCAAAAAGGTCCTGTAACTCAGCGGTAGAGTATCTGCCTTTTAAGCAGAGGGTCCCGCGTTCAAATCGCGGCAGGATCACCATAAATAAAAGTGTCCCGTTCGTCTAGTGGCCCAGGACTCAGGATTTTCATTCCTGCAACAGGGGTTCGATTCCCCTACGGGATGCCATAAATTGACCCACCATCCGGTGGGTCTTTTTTTTTGCCCTTTTTTATTGGTCATATATGACTATAAAGTTATTTCTTTAGCTCTATTGCTACTTGGTTGGTGAGGGAGATTTTCTGAATCAGGATTTGAGATATTTTCAGGATTAGATGAGTAAAAAAACTGATTGACTGATTGTTTGAACATATCGAAATAGTAATTAATATATATAACAAAGTGGGGGATGATGAGGAAGATTGCTTTATTATTAGTATTTTTGCTTTTTACTGTATTTGTATTTGGTTATCAGTTTCGGATAATAGACGCTCCTAAAGAAGTTACTAATCATGTGGGATTTGTAAATCTGCCGGATGGTGACAGGTATGACATCAATGGTGAACTATGCGGTATGCTGATCGTGCGCACCGGGATAGAGGAAATGAATATAGATAGTCCGTTGCGGCATCGATTGATACCCAAAGAAGGTGAATACTGGGTAGTATTGCAGCGGGGTGCCTGGTATGTGGATTTAAAGAAAGTGGATTATGCTACTTTGATGGTTAATTTGCGAGAATCAGTTGGCAAGATAGAAGCTGGCAAGGTTTATGAGATGACAATTGATGGAGATGGTGGCAATGAGTTTATCACTATCTCAATTATAGCTGAACCGGAAGATAGTGAGAAATGGCTGGATGGCAAATTGCTGGGAAGTGAAGAGAGCTATTCCGTGAAGAAAGGTGAACACAGGCTGGAAGTTAGAAAAACAGGCTATAAAACTAATATCAGCACAATCAATGTAGATGAGGATAATGTGCTTTTTAAGGATATTGAGCTGGAAAAACAGCGTCCCGTAATGCTCACAATCAGTAGCGAGCCTCAGGGTGCTGAGCTGTATCTGGATGGCGTAAAAGAAGGTTTTACCAATATCCAGCCCTTTCGTTTTCCCCAAGAATATGAGCTGCGACTGGTATTAGACAAATATGAGACTATTGAGGAAAAGATAATAGTAGAAGAAAGCGGAAATAATAGCTGGAATTACGATCTGCTGAAGATAACTTCCATTTTAACTATTGATATTACTCCAGCGGATGCAGCCATCTATCTGAACAATCAGAAAATGAATGGTAGCAGCAAAGAAATATCTGCCGGACAGTATTTGATAGAGGTTTCCTGCCCAGGCTGGTATCCTGAAAGCAGAACAGTAACAGTTGAAAAAGGCAAAGATAAAAGAGAAAGTTTTGCCTTGAAACAAAAAGAGGGCAGTCTGCAGTTAACAGTTAGCCCTATGGAAGCAGAAAGCGTCTTAAAAAGAAACGGGAAAGAAATCAAATCCTGGACCGGGTCGCAATATCTGGAAGCTCTGCCAGTAGGTGATTATGAACTTACTACTATACTAAGTGGTTTTGAAACTGAGACCAGTGAAATTAAAATTAAAGAAAAGGAGTTGTCATCTCTAAAGGTGGAACTTGTAGCAGGAAGCAGTAAACCCGCAGTTATGATCAGTAATGGGGATATGGTCTTTGTGGAAGGTGGTACTTTCCAAATGGGGAGTGCAAGTGGTGATGAAAAGCCAGGGCATAGCGTGACTGTGAGTGATTTTTATATTGGTAAATATGAAGTGACTCAGAGTGAATATAAAGCTGTGATGGGCACGAATCCTGCCAAATTTAAACAAACAGGGGAAGATGCTCCTGTGGAGCAGGTTGGCTGGTATGATGCTGTGAAATATTGTAATAAACGGAGTGATCAGGAAGGACTTGATCGTTGTTATACTGGTTCTGGGACTAATAATATTAAGTGTGATTTCAATGCTAATGGCTACCGGTTGCCAACAGAGGCTGAATGGGAGTATGTAGCGAAGGGTGGTAATAAAAGCAACGGATATAAGTATTCTGGCAGTAATGACCTCAAACAAGTAGCTTGGTATTCTGATAATTCAGGAAATAAAACCCATAGTGTTGGTGAAAAACAGGCTAATGAATTAGGTATATTTGACATGAGTGGAAATGTATATGAATGGTGCTGGGACTGGTATGGAGATTACAGTAGTAGTTCGACGAGTAATCCACGAGGGCAAAATTTGGGCTCTCGCCGTGTCTATCGGGGTGGTAGCTGGAGCTCCGATGCCAGTAGCTGCCGGACTGCTTTTCGCGGTAGCAGTCCTGGCTACAGCCTCTTCATCCTTGGCTTCCGCTTAGCCTGCAGTTCAAAATAGGATCAGGATGCGGGAAATTGTCTGAATCAGGATTAACCAGATTTGGGATATTTTCAGGATTAAGAAAGAGAAGAATCTTGTTATTTTTTTTAATCCAGTAAACCATGAATCAGATAAAGAAATATGATGGGGAGAGTGTGATGAAGAGAATATTTTTGTTTATTTTACTAATAGTATTCAGTCTTATTCAAGCAGTAACATTTGATCAGGTGAAGAGTGATGACAGTTATTTATGGGGTGATGGCAGGGCAGCAGACAAGGAAACTGCTGACAGGGTAGCAATGAAGGAGCTTTTGAGCCAGATAACGTTAAATGTTGAGAGCAGTTTCATCAATAGCGTGGTAGAGATCAACGGAGTTGTCAATGAAGCTTGTAAGCTGGAAGTGAAAACTTATTCGAGTGCCAGGCTTTATCATACGGAGCGACTTGTTGATGAAGAGAGTTATGCACCAGAGGTCTTTGTTTTGCGTTATATAAAGCGAAGTGAGGTGGATAACGTATTTCGTGAGCGGGAGTCGCGGGTGAATTCATTGATCATGGCAGGAGAGCAGGCAGAAGCAGATAAGAGAATATCAGAAGCGTTGCGTAATTATTATTGGGCTTATGCCTTATTGCCCACTATCCCTGAGTATAAGAAAATAACTTACTGGTTTGAGGGGGAGGAGAAGAGCAGTTATACCGGTTTGGAGAATAAGCTGAATTACCTGCTGGCTGGGATAGGATTTCATTTAGAAGAAAAGCAGTTTGTAGAAGGTAATAATTTTGTAGATTTGATCGTGAAAGCAGAATTTGAGGGAGAACCGGTGTGTGGATTGCTGGTATCTTATAATGACGGTTATGGCGAGAATGAGCCGGGGATGTGGAGCAACGGTAGAGGGTCTGTGCGGCTTTCCAACACAATTGCTGAAACCAGCCAAAAGGTTACTTTGTATATAGATTACAGTTACCGGGGTCATGCTTATGATGAGGATGTGATCAAAGCAATAGACGGAATGAACTATAAACGGTTGCCGGCAGCAGTGAAGGAACTGGAATTGGGTGAAAGCAAGCCTGTGATGGTGGATGAATTTAAGATAGAACTGAAAGAAACTGCTGGTTTTAATGCTGAGCTGAAAGGATCTCTTACTGAGTCGGTTATGGGAATAGCTGAGAAGGTGAAGGAGAAGAATTTTGGAGGAGCCAGGCAGTATTTCACTTTATCTGGTTATAGAGATTTCAATAAACTGATAGATTATGGCAAAGGAGAGATTTTAGGACAGACTTTCAAGCTTGATCTGGTGCAGGTGAATAAATATTATGTAGTGAGAGGTTTGCCGATGACATTTTGTTATGCGGGTAACAAGGAGACATTTAGTGAAAAGGTAAATTTTCTGTTTAACCAGGCAGGAAAAGTGGAAAAAGTTACCTTTGCTCTCAGTGACAGATCAATTAGTGAAATTTGTGATCATGAAGGAATTACGACAGCAGATCAGGCAGAAGTGGTTAACTTTATGGAATTATATAAAACCGCTTACTGCTTGCAAGAGCTGGAATTTCTGGAAAATGTATTTACTGAAGATGCTCTGATAATCGTGGGAACTGTAGTTGAGAAAGATCCTGAATATAATGTGGAAGGTCTTATAGAACAGCTTGGAGATGACAAAGTAAAATATATCAGGCTGGAAAAGGATCAATATATGAGCAGACTCAAAGAACAGTTTGCTGATAAGGAATTTATCAATCTGCATTTTGCTGATACAAGTTTGAGATGTATGAGCAGTGGTGAAGAGCGACTTTATGGAATCCAGATAGAGCAATATTACTATTCCAACAATTACGCTGATAATGGTTATTTGTTTTTGATGTTCAATCTCAGTGAACCAGAGAAACCACGGATAACTGTACGTTCATGGCAGCCGGAGAAATTTGCTGATGGGACGGTTGTGGGCTTGGAAGATTTCCGATTTTAATCTGCCGCAGGAAAAAGAAGAGTAAACCACTGAACATACTAATACACAAAAGAATGTAATTTAGAAGACTTTTTACCGCAGGGGTCAGGTTCAATTGGCAGAATCGTCATCTTGAGCACATTTACGTAACGTGAAAGTAACATTGCAACAGAAAAGAAACAGAGTATATAAATTGTTGATATAAAGGTAATTAAGATCTGCAAGGAACTATCCATTGTTAATAATGAGTTATTTATGAAACAAATATGATTCATTTAGAAATTTAGGGTATTATAGGGATAACTAATTAAATATAAGGAGCTTGACATATAATTAAAAGATTGGCACGCTTATTGCATTAGTATACATTAGAAAAACTGTGAACAGGTGGTGATGTTATGAAAAAGGAAAAGTTAGTTTTATTGTTATTTGTGATGCTGGGAATTATGCTTAATGCCGGGAGTATATCCGGTAATGTAGCTGTTACTGGAGAAGAACCGGTATCTTGTGATATATTTTTAAGTCATCCCAATCCCAATATGGTAGTACAGATAATCACAGTGAATTCTGGAGAAGGATACAGTTTCATGGATGTATATCCGGGAGCATATTTGGTTCAGATAATGCCTCAGTCACCACATTATTTACCGGAATTTTATCCAGGAGTACCAGATCCCGGGTCAGCAGAAGTATTATACCTTAATAATTTAAATGATGAGCTTACTGGGATAGATTTCCTTTTAGAATTTCATGAAGATGGAGCCACTGGAGAGATTTCAGGTATAGTTATCGATGGTGACAGCTCACCAGTAGCAGGACTTACAGTATATTTATATGGAGTTTTCAATAATTACTGGAATACATATTTAACCCAGACAGATGAAGAAGGAGAATTTTCTTTCCCCGAAGTAAATCCTGGAGAGTACATATTATACCTTCAACATTATCCTGGTTATCAGCATTATTTCTGGGAAGGTGGTCATAGTTTTCAAACAGCAGATATAATTATTATTGAACCGGAAATGGTTCTTGATGATCTTGTTCTTCAACTGGTTCCGCTGCCTGAATACAGTATAAGTGGAACTGTTCAGGAAAGTTCAGGCGGCAATTATTTTCCGGTTGAAGGAGCTCTGGTATCAGGCTACGCTATAAATTGCTGGGGTGAAGGTGAATTTTTCCAGGTTATCACTGATGAATATGGCCACTACGATGCCGTTACCACTGCTGGAATGTATTGGCTTTACAGCACAAAAGACGGCTACTTTGATCAATACTGGGAAGGTGTAGACAGCTTTGATGATGCCACTCCGCTTCATATTAATCAGGATATGGAAGATATTGACTTTATACTAACATCCACGGAAGACCCTCAAGATAACAGTATTTCAGGTTATATCAGTGCTAATGGTGAAGAACCAGGATTTCCCTGTCTGGTGATAGTGATCGCCAGTGATGAAGATGATGACTGGAGTGAAATCACAGAATCAGAATCCAGTGGATATTATTATATAGATGAAATCCCGGCAGGCGAATATTATGTGGTAATGATGACATCAGCTACGCCACCTGTATATTATCCAGAAGGATATGACTGGGAAAATGCCGAATTAGTTTATATAGAAGGTAACGTTACTGGAATAGATTTTGCGATAGAGAATATGACCCAGAACGGTGTTATCGTTGTGGAAGGAAATATAACCAGTAATGGACGTGATCCCGTTGCTGGTGTCTCAATAGTATTTTTTAATGAGCAGGATTTCCCAGTCAGCTATGGTATCAGTAATTCTGAAGGGGATTATAGTGCCGTATCTATCGAGACGGGTAATTATTCTGTACTCGCAAGCAAGACTTTTTATGAAAGCGAAAATATAGAATTATCAATAACGGAGAACAATTCGCTTGATTTTATCATCACTCAAATAGTAACAGCAGAAGATGAAGACACACTGCCAGAAGTGAACAGTAATATTCGCTGCTATCCCAATCCATTTCTGCTTTCAAACAGCCGCTCAAGCTTGAGCATTCAATTGTATCCGCAAATTGCAGGAGCCACCAGAATATCATTATATAACCTGCGTGGACAACTGATAGAAAATATCTTCACCGGCTGGATGGAAGCAGAGCCTCAGATCATTAGCTGGTCTGCAGAAAATGGAGCAAGGGATATTCCCAGTGGAGTATATCTGATCAGTATGGAGCAATCCGGGTCAGTGCAGTCAGCTCAGAAGCTATTACTTATAAAATAAAAAATGACCGGTTGGGGAAACCGGTCACATGAAAGGAGGCCTAATTATGTTAAGGCTAAGTATTAAAAAGACAAAAGGAGTAACCATGTCAAGAAAAATTATCTTAAGCTTATGTTTACTGGCATCATTCTTTGTGTTAAGTGCAGTTACACTTGATGGCATCGTGATCGATGGAGCAGCAGGGGAACCAATTTCTGGTGCGCTCCTTGAACTTCACCATGGAATGATGGAGAATTATGAAACAACTACTGATGAAAGTGGACAATTCATTTTCGAGGATCTTGAAACACAAAATTATTCATTAAATGTTTCTGCTGAAGGCTATCTGCCCTTCATGGAAATGGTGGATATGGAAGATAATGTTACAATGACAATCGAATTATTAACTGAAGGAAATCCTGGAGAACTTACAGGGCATCTTTTTGGTATAGTAAGTTTTGAAGATGGCGAGCCAGCAGCAGGACTGGAAATGGTGATCAGCACCTGGAATCAGAATGCTCAGCCTCACCATGTGGAATATGAGACCGTTCTTGGGGAAGATGGTTCTTATGATTTTCCAGAAATTATTGATTTCGCTGATTATGATGTAATGGTGATGGTTCCAAATATGCCTTTCGTTACTGATATCTATGTGGAAGGTGACACAGAATTTAATTTTACTCTGGAAGAATATGAACCCGGTGAAACTTACTCTCTGGGTGGAACAGTTACTGATGCTGAGACAGGCGAAACCCTTGAAGGGATTTTAGTATTTCTTCATGGAATGCAGGGCATGATGCAGGAAGCAATGACTGATGAAGCAGGATATTATCTGTTTGATGAACTTCTGGAAGGTAATTATAATCTTACAATTTGGGGTAACACCAGTGGGTATGAGCAATTTACTTCTGAAATTGAAATAGTTGAAGATACCGTGTTTGATATTGCTTTGATTCCTGCTGAACAGGGTGAACTCAGTTTATCTGGTGTGATCACTGATGCTGAGACTGGTGAAGTAATACCAGGTATCATAATCAATCTTCATGCCGGACCTGGAATGCATTATACTGCAGTTTCTGCAGAAGATGGCAGTTATCTGATCGAAGGCATTTTTGAAGGTGTTTATTCTCTGAATGCCCATGCTGAAGATATGGAATATATGCATTTCCAGACAGAAATTGAGATTCTGGAAGATACTGTATTTGATATCCAGATGCAGGCTTATGTAGCCGGTGATCTTGTGTTATCAGGAACTATTACTTCCGAAGAAACAGGCGAGCCATTATCAGAGATTATGGTTCATCTCTTTGGCGAAAATATCCCCGGAAATATGTTTATAGGGATAAGTGATGAAACCGGATATTATGAGATTACAGATATCGCACCTGGCATTTACCAGCTTACTATTATGGGTATGCAGGGCATGGTTCTTTTTGAAGAAGAATTGGAAATCCTGGAAAATATGACCTATGACATAGTTTTAGGTGAAAATCAGGGTGGAGAAGGTTCTTTATCAGGTGGTGTGATAAATGCTGAAACTGGCGAATTTATCCCTGGCGTGGAAATATTACTGCAGCATGGCGGGGAAGCTATTGAAACAGTATCTGATGAAGCAGGTAATTACAGCTTTGAGAATATCAGCTCAGGTAATTATCATGTAATCGTCGGTCTGAATGGATTCCTTCAGTTTAATGAAATGATCCAGATCGAGGGAGATGTAACTTTTGATATCAGCCTGGTACCATTTGAACAGGGCGAACTCAGTTTATCTGGTGTGGTTACTGATGCTGAAACAGGCGAAGCTCTGCCAGGTATCATAATCAATCTTCATGCCGGTCCTGGAATGCATTATACTGCAATTTCCACAGAAGATGGCAGCTACCTGATCGAAGGTCTTTTCGAAGGTGTTTATTCTCTGAATGCCATGTCTGAAGATATGGAATATATGCACTTCCAGACAGAAATTGAGATTCTGGAAAACACCGTATTTGATATCCAGATGCAAGCTTATGTAGCTGGTGATCTGGTGTTATCAGGAACTATTACCTCCGAAGAAACAGGCGAACCATTATCAGAGATTATGGTTCATCTTTTTGGCGAAAATATCCCCGGAAATATGCTCATGGGCATAAGTGATGAAACCGGATATTATGTGATTGATGGAATCGCACCTGGCATTTACCAGCTAACTATTATGGGTATGCAGGGAATGGTACTTTTTGTTGAAGAAATCGAGATCCTGGAAAATATGACTTATGATATAGTTTTAGGTGAAAATCAGGGTGGAGAAGGTTCTTTATCAGGAGTAGTTATTAATGCTGAAACTGGCGAATTTATCCCAGGTGTTACGGTTTATTTAACCCACGGCTGGGAAACCTATGAAACTATTTCTGGTGAAGATGGCAGCTATGCTTTTGAAAATATCGAAAGTGGTAATTATCATGTTATAGCTGGCTTGGAAGGTTACCTTCAGTTTAATGAAATGATCCAGATTGATGGTGATGTAGTTCTGGAAATAGTATTAGTACCTTATGAAACTGGTGAATATTCCCTCTCAGGTACCGTTACTAATTCCGTAACCGGTGAAGTTATTCAGGGAGTCCATATTCAGGTATTTGGCGAACAGGGACAGCCGGGTAATGATATGACCGATGAAGCTGGTTATTATGAAGTTAATGGCTTATATGAAGGTGTATATCAATTGATGGCATGGTCAAATGGCTGGAATCAATATGAACCCTTTGAAGCTGAAATTAATGTTTTAGGAAACATTGTCTTTGATTTTGAGTTAGTTCCCTTTGAATTACCTGGATCAGGCAGCGTTAGTGGTACTGTATATGATGTTAATACCGGTGACGTTATCACTGATGCATTCCTGGAATTATCTTCAATAGGTGGTGGCAATCCCGGCGGTGGCTGGTGGAACCATTATAATGCCGTAACTGATGACGAAGGAAATTATAGTTTCGATAATGTAGAAACTGGTGAATATATTCTTTCTGCTGAAGCAGATGGCTATCTGGTCAGCTTTTTTGATGGTGCTGCCAATCCTGAAGAAGCCACAGTTATTGTAATAGATGAAGATTCTCAGTTTGAAGCTGACATGAATCTCACACCTCTTGTATTCTATGCAGTATCTGGAACCGTGATGGATTATGTTAATGAAGTTCCACTTGCAGAAGCTGCCGTTAGAGCAATGATGCCAGGAACCGGCTGCAATCAATGGGCTGTAGTAGAAAGTATCACCGATGAAGATGGAAATTACAGCATGGAAGTTCCTCAGGGAGATTATATCTTTGTAGCTGAGTTTGGTCAACAGGTACCTGGTGGCGATATGATGAGACAATTCTATGATCACAAGCAGTCACCAGCAAATGCCGATGTTGTAACCGTTTCAGAAGATTTAACAGGAATAGATTTTGACCTGGCACTGCAGGAAGTATATGATAACAGCATCTCCGGTACTATCTCAGTTGATGGCAATGTTCCAGAAAATCCTGTACTGGTAGCAGCAGTTGCTGGTGGTGGAAATCATTGGGAAGCTGCCTGTGTAACTGATATGTTTGGAAATTACATCCTGGAAAATCTGCCAGAAGGTGATTACTATATACTGGCTTATGAATATAACAGTGTTCCTACCTACTATCCTGGAGTAATAGATTTTCAGGATGCTGTAGTTGTTAATGCTCTTGGTAATGTTACAGGTATTGATTTTGAATTGATCATGCCCGAAACTAATGGAATTTATCAGGCAAATGGCTATGTGCTTAATAGTAATTACGATCCGGTTGCCAATGCCAATGTAGTGATCCTTGACGAAATGGAAACTGTTCTGGGTTATGCAGTAACTAATAGTGATGGTTATTATCTGGTGAATGGACTTCCTACCGGAAACCTGACTGGTATCGCCACCAAGGTACTTTATGAAAGTGATGAAGAACCCGTGAATATGACTACTACAGGTTCTGCTGATTTCGTGATCAATCCTGAAACTACTACTGATGCACCCGAAGAGGGAATCACTCCTGCTGCTATCACCATGAACAATTATCCCAATCCTTTCAATCCTCTGACTACTATAAGTTTTGATTTAACTGATGCAGGATATACAACCTTAAATATCTATAACATCGCTGGACAGAAGATAGCAACCTTAGTTCAGAATGAATTACCAGCCGGAACTCATAATATCTCCTGGAATGGCACTACTCAAAACGGAACAACTGTTTCCAGCGGTATGTATTTCTACCGTCTGCAGTCAGGTGATTATACTATGACAAACAAAATGGTTTTAATGAAATAGTTTGAGTTTCAAACTAAGATCTAATTGATTAACGGGGCAGGCATTTATGTCTGCCCCGTTTTTTATATTTGTGAAATATTGAGGGTGCATTTGCATGACCTGACTAAAACCTTCTGGATGCCTGTCTGCCTATGGCATGGGTCGCCAGACCTTCCGAATGGTTGACCGATATGAACAAAATATTAACAATACTAAATAGCATAATGTTACCAAATGTTACTAAAATGTTACCTTATAACTATAAGCCATTACGTCAGTTACAGCAAAAAGTAACATTTTTGCCCCTTTTCCGAATATACATACCCCTATATTTAACTTTTATAAAATACTAACCAGGTTTTCTTCTCATCTTCTCATCTTCTCATCTTCTCATCTTCGTACCCTC
>JAVCDJ010000182.1 GCA_030765845.1 Candidatus Stygibacter australis | reverse complement strand
CGGACTTTATATTTATCAATATGATGTGGAAGTTGCTCAGGGTGATAACGTAACTATCACTGGAGAGATCAGCGAGTATTTTGGTTTCACGGAATTAGGAGATATATCAGAAATTGTGATTAACAGCAATGGTAATACGATCCCTGATCCAGTGGAGATCACCACGGCAGAGCTGGCATCAACAGAAGCCTATGAAAGCGTGCTTGTGAAGGTTAATGATGTATCTGTTACCATAATCCCAAATGATAATAACGAGTGGTTTGTAGATGATGGTAGTGGAGCATGTCAGGTGGATGATGGTTTTGGAGCAATACCTTCTGCTATCGCAGTTGATGATCAGTTTGTGTCAATTACAGGAATAGTTGATTATAGTTATGATGAATATGGATTAAATCCCCGCGCAATGGGTGATTTTGAAACTGGAGGAGGACCAGAAGTTACGGCAATATATGATATTCAATACACAGAAGATGTTTCTGGAGATTCTCCCTTAGCCGGGCAGATAATAACAGTTGAAGGAATTGTCAGTGGTTCAGGATATAATGTGGATTATTATTTCATTACTTCAGCAAATGGTGGCGCCTGGAATGGAATTTATGTTTATGATACTGTAAATATACCGATAGCAGGTGATATGGTGAGATTTAATGCTGAAGTTTCAGAATATTTTGGGTTTACGGAACTGATGGATATTACAGATTTTGAAGTGATTTCAAGCGGTAATGCACTTCCTGCAGCAGTAGAGATTTCTACCTCAGAACTTGCTTCAGAAGAAGCTTATGAGAGCGTACTGGTGAAAGTCAGTGATGTAACTGTGTCTGTACTGCCAAATGATTATCAGGAATGGTTTGTAGATGATGGTAGTGGAGAGTGTCAGGTAGATGATGGATTTGGTGTTGTATCCCCTGATCTTAATGTTGGTGATGAAATTATTTCTATTACTGGATTAGTAGATTACTCATTTTCAGAATATGGCTTGAATCCACGTAGTGCAGATGATATTAATACGGGACAGGATAATGATGAAAATATCGTTACTATTCAGAATTTAAAGGCATATCCTAATCCCTTTAACCCGGGAATAAGCAGAAGCCCTATGCAATTTAGTTTTACCCTGGAAACAGCGTCAGAAATCAATCTGGCAATTTATAATATCAAAGGTCAAAGAGTTGCTGAACTGGCAGATGGAGAAAAACCTGCCGGAACTTACAATGTTACCTGGAATGGAGATGATAATTCTGGGTCCGCTTTACCTGCTGGAGTATATTTCTATCAGCTTAAGAGTGGTAATTCGCAAGAAAATAATAAGTTACTTTTGATCAGAT
This sequence comes from Candidatus Stygibacter australis, assembly GCA_030765845.1. Lineage (NCBI taxonomy): Bacteria > Pseudomonadati > Candidatus Cloacimonadota > Cloacimonadia (SeqCode) > Cloacimonadales (SeqCode) > Candidatus Stygibacter > Candidatus Stygibacter australis. Next base: position 16,140 of record JAVCDJ010000182.1, on the reverse strand, counting down.
AGTAAGATATTAAACAATATCAGACGCATCCATATGGGTGCGTCTGTATTTCCAATAAGGAGGAACAATGTCATTCGGGAAAAGATGCTTCAATCTACTATGTCTTGGTGGTTTGGCATATATTGGCTATAAAGGTTATTATTATGTTACTGGAATAATTAATATCAGCCGTGAATTGCCAGTATATCTGAAGAATGTGATTGGAGAGAAGCCATCTATGGAGGTCACAGTAGTATTTAATAAACTGTTGATCAACCTTAGTTTTTCTGCTGAGATAATTAATGAACATCCAGATATTGCAGATACTACTATGGAATATATTACCAGATACTATCCAATTTTCCGCAAAGATAGGATCAGTATTGAAATTGAACAGAAACTTGAAAATGAACCACAGGAAGAGAAGGAAGAGTTAGAAGAGTTAGAAGAGTTAGAAGAGAAGGAAGAGATAGAAGAGAGTTAAGCAAAACTCGGCAGATTATTAGTTCTTTGTTAACATTTGGGAAGCCATATTGATTATGGTATATTAATTTTGATATTGTAATAGTATTACGTTTTAAAATATAACTTGACTTCTGAGAAGTATCCACAATGCTACACTATTTAAAATTTTTCACTAAAAGATTTTTCATTTATAGTGAAAAAGAAAATTTTTACAGGAGATGCAATGGCTCGCTTATTTGGCAGGGAATTTCATGAACACTCCAATTCCTGGTATTATCAAAGTTCAGTATATAAGCTGATAAGATCTGATCTGGATTTCAAGAAGTACCTTGATGAACAGGGAAAAGTTATCATGGAGTTTAAAACCATAGGTGAAAAAGCACGATTATTCCCTATAAATTTAAAGATAACTTATGATCTGGAAGATAAAAGTATAAGTAACTGGAAGTGCTTTACATGTGGGCAACCTGTGTGTCGTCATTTTCTTTCTATCATTGATTTTGCCTATCATAACATGACCGTTGAGGAATTAATGATCAATGCAGTGCAGACTTATGATAGTGAATTACTGGAATATGATGAATATTGGCAGCAGATTGTATTGAATGCGAGGATAGATGTTTCAGATATTTATAATAACCAGCATAATAAAATCCGTTTTTATTTCACTTCATACCAACCGATGAAAATCAGATTGATATCAATTCTGGTTAGTGGAGGAACTTTAAAAGAAGATGACAATAAATATTTAGATTCAATTCGCAAGCAGATGCTGGCATTATCTCAGGCGGAGATAGATTTAATTAGAACTTTGACAGAGCACAAATGCTCCTTTTCACGCAAAGGCAATTTTTTTACGATATATAAAGATAGTTTTCGTTATTTTTTTAACCTGATGCAGAATCTGAAAGGCAAAATCTATATCAAAGAAACTGGTGAGCATTTGGAATTTTCTGACGATAATTTCCGTCTAAATTTCAATGTCTATCCAGATGGAGATGGAGAATATATTTGCAAAGTAGCAACTGCTAAACCCTTGTCTGCTGTTTATGCAGGTCCAACTACATGGTTTTTTCAGCGAAACAAAGTGGCGGGTATGCAATTACCTTTTAAAGAAGAGATTTCACGGATCATGTTTGCAGAAGGATACAAATTGCAGAAAGAAGATCTGGTATATTTTTCATCAGTAGTAGCAAGACAGCTGGGATTGATCAAATGCTATATTGATTTTGATGATTCAATTGACCTGCCGGAAGTCTATCATAATTTTCCCCGAATAGCATTTTATCTTCGAAGGGAAAATGAAAGTATAATTATTCGAGGAGAATTGAAATATTCAGATGAAATTACAATTCCCATGTCAGTAATAAATATTCCAGTTCAATTAGCTCGATTTGATCAGGATGGTCATGAAACCTGGTTTTATATCCCTCCACAAATAAAATTTGGGATAAAGCAGTTTTTTCTTAAACTGCCAAATGCTGATGAAAACCGTCTTGAAAGCCACTCTGAATTGGTTTATAGTAGTCAACAGGCTCGTGATGAACTTAAAAAAGCCGTGTTTGAACATGTGGATCCCGGATGGGAAGTGATACTCACTGACGAGTTAAAAAAGGAATTTATCTATAAGGTCAACCTTCAACCAATCATTAAAACACGACAAAGTGATGATATAAGATGGTTTGAATATGAAGTAGAATATCAATACAAGGACATCACTTTCAGTCATGCTGAGTTGAAGAAATTCTTCCGAACCAGGGAGAAATATCTAAAAGTTGAAGATGGCAGATTATTATACTTTCAAAATAAAGATGCCTTCAATGAGATGGAAAACCTGATAAAACGTAGCAGCAAGGATCGCTCAGAGTCCTGGAAGTTATCAGTTTATAATCTTACCTATATTTACCAGTTGCAAACGGTTACGGATGGAATTCAGATACTTGGTGACAGTTTTTTAAACAGTATGGTAAATGATATTCTACAAAGGCATACAGAAAAAGTTGAAAAACCCGTTCAAAGTCTACAGCCAGTCATGAGAACTTATCAGAAATCTGGATTTCGCTGGCTTAAGATGCTGCAGCATTATGGTTTATCTGGGATTTTAGCAGATGATATGGGGTTAGGAAAAACCCTGCAGGCATTATCAGTTTTAGCAGATTTACCTGGAGACTCGGTTTCACTGGTAGTATGTCCCAAAACACTGCTTTTTAATTGGGCTGCAGAGATAGAGAAGTTTTGTCCTTTTTTAAGATATCTGATATACGAGGGAACTCAGAAGGAACGCCGGAAACAACTGGAAAACATCCGTGTTAATATCATTCTTGCCTCATATTCGATCATTCCGAGTGATCTTGAATATTTCACTAGCTTGGATTTTGATTATATAATTCTTGATGAAGCACAGCATATCAAAAACGTATCTGCTTTAAGAACTCGGGCAATTAAGAAATTACATACTAAAAACAAACTTTGTTTAACTGGAACTCCCGTGGAAAATAGCACTTCTGAGATCTGGTCCCTATATGATTTCCTGATGCCGGGCTATCTTCCATCTCAGGCAAAATTCAAGGAAATGTATTCAGATGAAAATAATCAACAGGCTCGGGAAAAAGTAAAATTAATGATCTCACCTTTTATTTTGCGACGTAAAAAGGAGCAAGTACTGATTGAATTGCCGGATAAGCAGGTGCAGACAATCTATTGTAAATTATCTCCATTGCAGGAAAAACTATATTTGCAGATTCTACACAAAGTGAAGCAGGACTATTTATCTGAAAAAGTCAATGTTAAGGGGAGTTTTATTCATATTCTGGCTGCTCTTACTAAAATGCGGCAAATCTGCAATCATCCAATGCTGGTAAGTTCTGATATCAAGGATGATATTAGCTACTCAGGTAAACTTGAACTTTTATCTGAGTTAATTAATGACGCTGTGGATTCCGGTCATAAACTTCTGGTATTTTCACAATTTGTGGGTATGCTGCAACTTTTGAAGAAGATGCTCAAAAAGGATAAAATTAATTTTGAATACATGGACGGATCATCTCGTGATCGCCAAAAAATTATTGAGAATTTCAATAATAATAGTAAAGTGAGAGTATTTTTGATTAGCTTGAAAACAGGTGGGTATGGCTTGAATCTCACGGCAGCGGATATGGTTATTATCACGGATCCCTGGTGGAATCCTATGGGAGAAAATCAGGCAATTGATAGAGCTCATCGCATTGGTCAGACTCAAAAAGTTATGGTTTATAAGACGATCACAAGAGGAACAATTGAGGAAAAGATACTTCAATTGCAGCAGGTAAAAAGAGAGATGTTCAATAATCTGATTGAAAGTGGTCAGGATGTGATTAAAAATATGAGCTCTGAGCAGTTAAGAGAGTTGCTGGAATTTTCAGAAACAAAAGCAACTGATGATAATGAGATTGAAATTTAGATATGACTTACTTTTATTCAGTTAAAGAAGATGTCCAGCATGAGATCAAGATCAAACGCTCCCGGTTTATCTGCCATCTTCATTATTGCGAGAAATTGATCACAGCAAAGGAATTCATTCATCAAATCAGCAAAGAATATCAGACAGCTAATCACAATTGCTGGGCGTATATTGTGGGAGGTAATGGTGAAAACGCTCATAGTTCTGATGCAGGAGAACCTGCTGGCTCAGCAGGCAAACCTATGCTGAACATGTTAAGAAAGCATGAAATGACAAATATTGTAGCAATTGTTACAAGATATTTTGGTGGTGTAAAACTTGGAATTAGAGGATTAATAGATGCTTATGGGATGGCAGTAGATGAAACAATTACCCAATATCCTCTTATAAAATTGGTTAATTACAAGTATTTTAAGGCTAAAATTAAATACGATTCTATAGATAAATTTAAGTATGATATTAGTGAATTGTCAGCCGAAATTTACCAGATAGATTATGCTGCCGAGATTGATGTAATCATTATGATAGAAGATATTATGGCTAACAAACTTGAGAATTATCTGCAGGAAATGTCAGGTAAGAAGAAAATTACCTATAAATGTATTACTTTATAGAACAGAAATATAAAGATAGTAATAGTTACAAATTTAAATGATTTCACATTTTATTTATGTTACATTTTTGTACAAAAAATAAATCAATTAGTGAATAATTTAATGGTCAAATAAAATTTCATTTGACTTAATTTTAAGATTAGCGAAAATTGAATTATGAAAAAAGTATATGATTACGAAACAGCCATGGTAGATATACGCTACCGCCGTAAGAAAAAGTCACCCAGAAAGTCGCAGATTTTGAAGTCTGCAACAAAGTATTTCAGTGAAAAAGGTTTTGATGAAACCAGTATTAAAGATATTGTGGATGATGCCAAATGCTCGATCCATGCCGTGAACTATTATTATGGTTCCAAGGCAGCGTTGTGGAGTGAAGTAATTTGTCTATTGGCAGAGAAGCATTTTCAATTTGCTGAGTTAATGAATCCACATTTGAAGGATAAAGCAACACCCAAATCACTTAATAAGATGATTCATAAGCTTTTCCTTTATGCATTTAGTGATAAAAACATCAAATTTGCCTTTATGGTTCCTGGCGTGGTATCACACGATTATGAACCAGCGTTGAACACACTTTACAAGAAATTTGAAGAAATCGAAAACTTCTTCACGTCTTTCCTTTCACCACTGGTTAAGGATGAAGAACTTCTGCATCAGGTAAGTCATTTGATCTGGAATAATATCTGTGCTATCACGATTTCTTACCGTGTTATTAATGGTCCAAAAATTAATTTGGAGAAATTCAAGGAACAGCTTATTCAATGGGCAAGCTTTACGACTCAAAGTGCATGCACAATTCTTGGTCTTGAAAGCCCGGGAAAGCTTACCAGGAAGGAATTGGACAAAATAATCTCGGATATTCTTTAAAAGAATTGCTGAAATAGCTTTATTCTATTCTGGTAATACCTGATTAAGGTAAGTTACTTACGGGAAAAAAATTAAAGCAGGTTGAGTTTTCTCAACCTGCTTTATTATTTGACCTTATTATTAAGTGAAATATTTTAAGCACAATATTAGACAGGGAGTGAATAATGAAGGAATACATTACAAAAACAATAATATTAGATGAAGGTACTATCGAGGAGAAGAAGGAGCAGATTCGTCAGTATTTTCATTGTACCTGGGAAATAGATGAGCAACTTTATACTACGATCATAGATGATGATACATTTTATCAAAGGGCTGATCCCCTACGACACCCACTGATATTTTACATCGGTCACACAGCAGTATTCTATATTAATAAACTAATACTTGCAAAAATAATATCCAATAGAGTGAATCCTGAATTTGAATCAATGTTTGCAGTTGGTGTAGATGAGATGTCATGGGATGATCTGAATGAAGCAAATTATAACTGGCCACCTTTATCTGAGGTAATGGCTTATCGACGACAGGTTCGCTTACTGGTAGATAATTTGATCAGTGAACTGGATCTGATCATACCAATCAAATGGGACAGCCCATTCTGGATATTTATGATGGGTATTGAACACCAGCGAATCCATCTGGAAACATCTTCTATGCTGATAAGGCAATTACCTTTGGGAAAATTGCAGGATAACGGGTTGGGTCATATTTGCACTTTTGATCATGAAACTGTATCCAATATTCTGATTAATGTATCAGGCAGGACAGTGAAATTGGGAAAACCTAATGAAAGTTCACTATATGGCTGGGATAATGAATATGGAACTCATGACTATAAAGTTGATGAATTTCAGGCAGCAAAATATCTTGTTAGTAATCATGAATTTATGCAGTTTATCAATTCAGGTGGATATGAAACTCAGAAATGGTGGACAGATGAAGGCTGGAGCTGGAGACAATATACAAAAGCTGAGCATCCCAGATTCTGGTTAAAGAAGAAGGATAACTGGATACTGAGATTAATGATCCATGAGATTCCCTTACCCTGGAGCTGGCCAGTTGAAGTAAATTACCTGGAAGCGAAAGCTTTCTGTAACTGGAAAGCAGATCAGTTGAATTTACCGGTCAGATTGCCTACAGAAGAGGAATGGTACATTTTATACGATGACCACGTAAAGCAGGATCAACCCAGGTGGAAACAAGCACCAGGTAATATTAATCTTGAGCATTTTCATTCACCATGTCCGGTTGATATTTTCAAGTTTGACGAGTTTTATGATATAATTGGCAATGTCTGGCAATGGACTGAGACGCCGATTACCGGATTTTCTGGATTCAAGGTTCATCCCTGTTATGATGATTTTTCTACCCCAACTTTTGATGGCAGGCACAATTTATTTAAAGGTGGTTCCTGGATTTCTACTGGAAATGAAGCGACTCGGGACAGCCGATATGCTTTCCGACGTCATTTCTTTCAGCATGCAGGTTTCAGATATGTTGTATCTTATCAGGAATTACCAGAATTTACAGATATTTATGAAGACGATCAGGAAATCACTTCTTTCTGTGAGCTTGATTATGGTGAGGATATACTTCAGCTCGGGAATTTCTCCCAAAATTTGGCAGCTATATGCAAACCATTTATACAGGATAAAACGCGAGTTCTGAATATTGGATGCAGCACTGGAAGATGTAGTTTTGAATTGGCTAAGTACAGCGAAAAAGTAATCGGGATTGATTTTACTGCCCGTCTGATCAAAGTAGCTCAAAGAATGAAAACCCAGAAGAAGATCAAATATCTGCTCCTTGAAGAGGGTGAGATCACTTCCTTCAAAGAAGCCGATCTGGCTGATTTTGGTTTGACTGATGTCGTGGATAAAGTCGAATTCTGGCAGGCTGATGCTTCTAATCTGGCAGTAAAATTCAATAATTATGATTGTATTATCGCTCAGAATATCCTCGAAAAAATATATGACCCTCAGAATTTCCTGGAGCTTATTGCCAAAAGAATTAATTCAGATGGTTATCTGATAATTTCTTCTACCTATAACTGGTCAGAAGAATTTACTAAAAAGGAAAAACAATTAGGTGGATTCAGAAAAGATGGTGAACCCTATTATTCCATTGAGGCATTAAGAGAAATTCTCAAAACCGAATTCCAGGAATTGCAGGATCCGGTGGATATTCCCCTTCTGCTGAGAAGTAACAGCAGATCATATAAATACCAGATTGCCCAAGTAACTTTCTGGCAGAAAATATAGACTGAAACCCTGCGAATGTCTTGCACCTTCGCAATGGGTGACCGTTATGAGCACTAAATGAGCGATTTGATTATATTTATACGCTTATATTTACTGATCAACCATTGTGAAGGTATGAACACCGTTGCAAGGTCTTGGTTGGGGGGGGTGAACAGTCTCCGGTGTTATTTTACGAGAAATTGGGAAATTTATTGACAGAAATGGATTAGAGAAAAAATATTTGTTATATAAAATTATCACTCTTAAATCACTTTTAAGGGTCGAGGAGCTATTATGAAAAAGAGAATAATACTGATATCTTTATTAATTTTAATTGCATCCTTGTATTGCGATGGACCACATCCAATGTATATGGAGATCAGGAATTCATTAAATGAAATTCCTGCAGCAGGCGATATTACATTTCAAGCCTGGCTCTTGTTGGCTGATCCTGTTGTAATATTGACTGAAAATGATACCGATTGTTATTATCCAGCTTTTGGTTCAATGGTTAAAGTAAATTGTGGTCAGTTTTCCACCTGGAACGATACGGATATATTACATCTGGAAGTAACTGAAATATCATCTGGAGATAGTGGAGTTGGAGAGTATCAACTTAATTACAATGCCTCACAATTCTTTTACATGGATAATGGAGGTATCTATCTTGGTGGTTCAATGCCTCCAGATATCGAATTACCAGCTGAATTTACCACAGATGAAGATGTGGAACTGGTTGTAGATTTTTCTGAATATGTAACTGGAATATTCACAGGTATAGTTGCAACAGGCAATGAGAATATTGATGTTTCTATTTCTGGTAATCTGGTGACATTAATTGGTGCAGAAAACTGGTATGGTAGTGAAGTTATAGATTTTGAAGTTATTGGTATGGAAGAAAATGACAGCGATGATGTAACTGTAGTAGTTAATCCGGTAAATGATGCCCCTGTTTCGGCATTACCTGCGCATTTTCAATTTAATGAAGATGGCAGTTTCGTCCAGGATATCAGTCAATATTTCAGTGATATTGAAGGTGATGAACTCAGCTATGACGTGGAAGGAAGTGAACATATTGATGCTTCAATTGCAGGCACGGAATTATCAATGACAGCAGATGCTGACTGGAACGGAGTGGAATACATCACTATAATGGTCTCAGATGATCAAAGCAGAGAAACTACCACAGTTGAAATGCAGGTGATAGTAAACCCTGTGAATGATGCTCCGGTGCTGAATTTACCGGAGCAGCTTACCTTTCAGGCAGAAGCAGCAGCAGTAATAGATTTCAGCCAGTTTATGGATGATATTGATGGAGACTTGCTCTATATTTCTGTCTATGGTGAAGATGAACTGGAAGTAGATTTTAATGGCAGCGAAGTGAGTTTTAACTACGAGTTAGGCTGGCATGGCAGTGAAGAATTGATCTTTACGGTAGATGACAATATCTTACGTGCCTCTGCAAGTGACACAGTCATGATCAACGTGTTTTATCCTGATGATACTATCATCTACTGCAATGACTATGAAATAAATGATGGTCAATCACTCACGGTTCCGATTTTTACAACAGAAGTATTTGAAGAATGGTCAATAGTTTCTTATGAGATACATTTTGCTTATGATCCCACCGTTTTATCCTACACAGATTTCTCAATAGCTAATTCAATCATGACTGGTGGTGCAGCAGAAGCTGAGGTTGAGAGTCCAGGCTATCTGGTAATCAGCTATATGCATTATTTGTCAATGAGTGGGACGGGATCATTGATAGAACTGGACTTTGAGGCAACTTGTTTTGGGGACTCTGAATTAGATATAGTACTTTGTATGTTAGGAGGCTGGGGTTTATCTGAGTTTGAAGATGGAGAAGTGATAGTAAATGATATTGGTTTACCTCACCCACCAGTAGCTGATGCCGGAGAGGATTTTGGTGTTGTTTCTGGTTCTCAGGGAACGTTAGATGGCAGCGGATCTTATGATCCTGATGGTGATGATATCACATTTTTATGGGAAGCACCTGCAGATATCATAATTGATGAACCTGCCTCGGAAATTACGCAGTTCACAGCTCCTATTGTGATGGATGATACTGATTATATAGTGACTTTGACGGTTTCTGATGGACAATATTCCACCTCAGACTTTGTGACAGTAACAGTTAATTATATGAATCATGCCCCTGAAATAAATCTTCCGGCCCAATTTGATTTTGATGAAGATGGGCAGTTAGAGCTTGATTTTAGTGAATACGTGAGTGATATTGATGAAGATGATCTTACTCTTGATGTAGAAGGGAATGAAAATATCATTGTTGATATTAGTGATCTGGAAGTAGTTTTGAATGCAGCAGCAAACTGGAATGGCACAGAGACTCTTACTTTTATTGTGAGTGATAATATTCAGCGTTTGGAAGCAGAGGCAGATGTGATAGTAAATGTAACATCTATAAATGATCCACCTCATGCAGATGCCGGGATGAATATTAATGGCAGAGATGGCGAGACGATAAGTCTGGATGGCAGTGGGTCATGGGATGTGGAAACAGGAGAGCTGGAGTATATCTGGATAGCACCTGCCGGAGTGATGCTGAGTGATCCCTATGCAATAAATCCCACCTTTACTGCACCGCAGGTAGTTGATCCTACAGAATTTGAATTTACACTGCAGGTTTCTGATGGCGAATTGCAGGATGAAGATATTGTAGTTGTTACAATTCAGGATGATGAACCTGTACTATTAAATGTTGATCTACTACCCGATAATCATGCCTTATTTACCTGGTTTGCACCAGGTAGTGGAGGAAGTGGTCAGGAACTGGAACAGGGTTTTGAAGGTGTGATATTGCCACAGGGCTGGCTGAATATAGATAATGATGGTGATGGTTATGGCTGGTATATATATGTGCAGTCACCGCATTCAGGATCGAGCTCCGCCGGCAGTCAATCATATCATCCCACTGCTGGAGCATTAACTCCTGATAACTGGCTGATCTCGCCAGGAATAGTGGTTGGTGCATTATCAGAATTACATTTCTGGATCGCTTCTCAGGATGAATTTTATCCCAATGAACATTATGCGGTTTTAATTTCTGATAATGGTACAGATTTAGAGAACTTTGATGAAACCTTAATTGAAGAGACTATGGTAAATAACCAGTGGGTGCAGCACACAATTAGTTTAACGCCCTGGGCAGGTAGTACGGTGAATATTGCCTGGCGACATTATGATGTTACAGATCAGTTCATGATCAAGCTTGATGATGTACAGGTATTAAATAGCGGCACGCGGGAAGTAGAATTCTCTGCTGAATTTAATAGTGAAGAGCAAACTCCTGTCGGGACACAATCAGCATTTAGAGATAGGGATTTGCTTGGTTATATTGTGTATCTTGATGGAGATTCTTTAGCGTTTGTCGATATCAGGGAGTATGAATTTGAAAATGTAGTAGGGGAGCATGAAGCAGGAGTGCAGGCTGTATATGATAATGGTGAGTCTGAGATAGTGACTATAGATTTCAATCACACGGCAAATGATCCTGAATTGCCTGAAGCAACTGGCTTGAATAGTATATACCCGAATCCCTTTAACCCCGTGGCTCAAATAGAATTTAGTCTTGCAGAAGCTGCAGAAGTGCAGATTAATGTATATAATGTCAAAGGTCAAAAAGTAGCAGAATTATTAAATTCCGAGTTAGATTCAGGAAGTCATAAGATTACCTGGCAGGCAGATCACAGTCCTTCAGGCTTATATTTTGTGAAGATGCAAACAAGTGGTTATCAGAAAATTCAGAAGCTAATTCTGTTAAAATAAAAATCAACTAAAATTGATAAAAAGGGCAGATTCATATCTGTCCTTTTTTTGGTTTGCCATTATTAGATTGACAATATTTATAAGATAATTAGTTAAACAAACAAAGAAATATGGGAGTTTATATGAGAAAAACCTTGTTTTACTTAATATTATTTGCCATCATGTCTCTCTTTGCAGTATCTCCAGAACTAATTATTTCAGATATACCCAATGATGATGGTACTGGATTAAAAATTTGTTGGAATGCAGCGGATGAGGGCGTGGAAAAAGTGATGATCTGGCGGGGAGATGAACTAATAATTGATAGTGATTCCCTTACAGGTGAGTTTGTGGATAAAAACTTGATCGTAAATGAGGAATATCAATACCGAATGGTTTTGAATCCTGGCAATCTAACAATATCTAATGTCACCTTTTCTCCTAAGCCAGAATATTTCAATACAGATAAAATTACTTTACTGATTTTTTTGTTACTGGTTTCGGGAGCGATCATCTATTTTATAATTTCTGCCAGAACCGGGAAGGAACTTTATATCAGGAAGATATCGGGTTTAGAATCGATTGATGAAGCAGTGGGCAGGGCGACTGAAATGGGGCGGCCAATTTTATTTGTTCCAGGTATTAATGATATTGATGATATGCAAACTATTGCGGGACTCACAATATTGAGGAAGGTAGCTGAAAGAGCAGCAGAATATGATACGCGGATAATTGTTCCTGTGGCGAGATCAATGGTATTGAGTACAGCTAAGGAAGTGGTTCGAACAGCATATATTCAGGCAGGTAAACCTGATGCTTATAATGAGGATAGCGTTTTTTATCTCACTGATGATCAGTTTGGATATGTGTCTGGTGTGGATGGAATTATTGTGAGAGAAAAACCTGCAGCAAATTTCTTACTGGGTTCATTTTATGCCGAATCTTTGATTTTGGCAGAGACGGGATTTTCTTCTGGAGCTATCCAGGTTGCAGGAACAGCAATGCCGTCACAGTTACCTTTTTTTGTTGCTGCCTGTGATTATACTCTCATAGGTGAAGAATTATTTGCTGCCAGTGCCTATCTTTCCCGTGATCCACAGCAACTTGGCAGTCTAAAAGGACAGGATTTTGGGAAGGCTGTGTTTGTCATTGTTCTGGTTGTGGGTATTATTCTGGAAATTCTGAATGTTCACATCTTAAAAGACTATCTGATTATCCACTAAAGGAGAATATATGAAAATCAAAATACCATTATTAATAACTTTAATTACTGGACTGATAATAATCGTGTCTGAGTTCATTCCCGCTCAACCTTTCCCAAAAATAAGTACTAATCTTGAAACCTGGGTGATGGTGATTGCTGGATTTGCTATGCTGCTGGGATTATTGAGTCTATTCAAAGTAAATATTTTAAAAATAAAATTCAAAGCGCCTAACTGGCAGTATTCAATTATTACAATAGCGAGTTGTCTGATTATGATCGTGCTGGGACTATTATGGGGCACAGATAAACAGATTGGCATATTGGGACATGGACAAGGTATTCAGAATGTCATGGGAGTGAAACCATTTGATTATTTATTCAATAATTTATATCAGCATCTTGCTGCAACCATGTTTGCCTTGCTGGCATTTTTTATCGCTTCAGCTGCATATCGGGCATTTATTGGCAGAACAGCGGAAAGTAGACTTCTCTTGATAGCTGCTATTATAGTAATGCTGGGAAGAACAAGTCTGGGAAGTTGGTTGACTGGTTTTTTACCTGACACGTCCTTCTTTCATTTGCCTAATCTGGCAGAATTCATCATGAAATATCCAAATACAGCCGGACAAAGAGCTATCATGATCGGTTCTGGACTGGGAGTGATCGGCTCCAGCCTGAGGATATTATTGGGTATCGAAAGAATGTGGCTGGGAGGTAAATAATGTCTAAAGTAAGAAAACCTCTTGATAGAAGAATAATATTCCTCCTGGTATTTATTGGAGTTGCTTTACCTATTATGATCAAAGTTGGATTACCAATTGAGACCACAGAAAATGTGGAAATGGTATATGATCTGGTAGAAAGTACTCCTGAAGGATCACACATTCTAATTTCATTTGATTATGATCCTTCTACGAAACCTGAGATACATCCTCAGGCAATTGCTGTGATCAAGCATGCTTTAAAGAAGAAGCAGAAGATCATTTGCATGGCTCTTTGGCCCATGGGTGTGAAAATGTGTGAACAGATTTTTGAAACTTTAGCTGAAGAAGGAATTAAACCAGTATATGGTACGGATTGGGTTAATATGGGATACAAATCTGGTGGTGCTATCAGCTTAAAAGCAATCGGAGCGGATTTCAGGAAAGTGTTTACTCAGGATACAAATGGAACTCTTGCAGATGATATCCCTGCACTAAAAAGTGTCAGAAGTCTGCAGGATTTTGAATATGTAATGTCATTTTCGGCTGGAGTGCCCGGCATCAAAGAATGGGTGCAGGTGGGTCATGATATGTATAAGACTCCTGTTTCCGGGGGTGTTACAGCGGTTTCTGCTCCTTCCATTCTTCCTTACGTAAATGAGCAAAAACAATTAACAGGTTTATTAGGTGGCATGAAAGCAGCAGCAGAATATGAAAAGCTGATTGGGATACCAGGAACTGCTACCAAGGGGATGGATGCCCAGAGTTTTGCACATTTGATAATAATCATTCTCATCATAATCGGAAATGTAAATTATTTTCATAACAAAAAGATCATGGCAGAAGAGGAGGCTCAAAAATGATAGGATTCTTTGAAACTCTCGGTGTCTGGATAGGAGCTTTAATGACATTTGCCATTTTTAGCTTTCTTTACAAAGATAATCCTTTTTATAAAGTGGCTGAGCAGATATTTGTTGGGCTTTCAGCTGGATATTGGTTTGTTTATACTATTTATAATATTGTACTTCCCAATCTAATTATTCCCTTAAAGACGGATTTCAGCGCTAACTTCCTCCTGATCGTACCTGGAATACTGGGTATATTCATGTTACTGAGGATAATACCCAAAACGGAGTGGCTATCAAGATTTCCCATGGCACTAATGATAGGTTCTTCTGCTGGACTGGGGATGTTAACTTACACTAAAAGCGATATTATCAAACAGTTAACAGCAACTATGATGAACCCCTTTGATGGAGGAGACTGGGTATTAATACTCGGTCAAACTCTATTAATTCTAGGAACTATTACAGGAGTGATATATTTCTTCTTTTCAGCCAGGCATAAGGGATTTGTAGGTGTGTTATCCCGCATAGGTATTTATTTCCTAATGGTTTCTTTTGGTGGTGCTTTTGGCTATACTGCCATGGCAAGAATCTCGCTTCTGATCGGAAGACTGCAATTTCTCCTGGGAGACTGGCTGGGACTGATCCATCCGTAATTAATAAATGCACCGTCAGCAATTGCTGGCGGTGCAATATTTATTTTCTTGAAATTTAACTAATCAAACAGATCATCAACCACAGAGAACACAGTAAAATGTAATGTAAAGTCAGATAAGCAGATGTGCACCGCCGGTGTACTCACAGGTGGGGCGCAAATGCGGGAGAATAAAAACACGTAAGCCACAGATTTATGCTGCGTACACAGACCATCCCTGGTCTGGATTCTGCGTACACAGACCATCCTTGGTCTGAATTAATCTTGATCAGGATATTTTTAATCCAAATAATGATGTAGGCTAATCATCGCTGATTGATTAATAAAGACTTAATCAAGATGATTAAGCTACATTTTCAATTCGGACAAAGTCTGCTAATATTCGTTTGCCAAAGAGATTCGTGATATGAGCAAAAAAGAATTGCTCAAATCAGGTATATATCAAGCCGATTACAAACACGAACAACATTTTCACCCGCTTCCTGACATGTTTTTCCCAGACTGATAAATCCATGATTGCGCAGCAGGAGAAATTTCTCTTTTCCCAGTATTGCCAGAACATCCTTCACCAGTTTTATGCTGCCATAATCCGCTACTTCGGAAGTTATTGGGATGCCAAGTTGAGTAAAGTTATCTTCAAAAACCGGGTAATGTCCATGGAATATGGCATTGATTTCCGGACGGTTCTGATAAATCGCAGCATGTAGTAGAGTTTCAGAAGAGGGCAATTGTGTACCTTCTGCCCAGACTGTTAGATCATCTAAACTGACCTTACTCACTTTCACTATCTGGTCAGGGTCAAGATCAGCCAGATTAGCTCCTGATGCAGTAATCAAAAAAGTATCAGCTTCACGACAGCTCAGATTTCCGCCATACCCTCCAGGGAGTGCTGGAGCACAATTATTTCTGGCAAAGAAGGCTGCCCAGGATTGAATTTCTTTAATAGCTGAACTTGTTATTGCTCTTCTACTTAGATTGGTTGTGAACTTTGTGCCTTGATATTCATTTCCCATAATTTATCAAAATCCTTTTTTGTATATATTCCTGCTGGAGTGATATATCCTGTGATATATTTCGCAGGGGTGACATCAAATGCCGGATTATATGCTTTGCTAAGCCCTGAGCTAAGCTCCATTTCATTGAATTTGAGGACTTCATCAGGAGAACGCTCCTCGATTGGAATATCTTTCCCTGAATGCAATTCCCGGTCAAAAGTTGAAAATGGTGCAGCAATATAAAAAGGGATATTGTTTTCCTTAGCCAGAACTGCCTTGGAATATGTACCGATTTTATTAGCGATATCACCATTTGCTGCAATCCGGTCAGCACCGGTGATCAC
>JAVCDJ010000181.1 GCA_030765845.1 Candidatus Stygibacter australis | reverse complement strand
CAGTGGAGATATCCTCAATCTTGATCCCATAAATCGAGGTTCAATAATATTGCCCATCACGATCTGTGTCATTACCAGTAGAACGGATACAACCAGCAACTGCCAGCCAAACCCGAACTGGAAAAAGCAGACCATGATCGGAAATGATGTAGCCACGATCGAACCAAAATTTGGTATATAATTAAGAATAAAGATCAGAAGCCCGGAAATTATCGCGAAATCTACACTAAATATACTCAACCATAATATCGAAACCAGTCCTGTTACAAAACTGATGATCGTCTTATTGATAATATACTCTTTTATGGAACTTTCAATATCCTTCAAAGTATCCCGATTTCGCTTAATGTCACGCTCCGATAGAACCTTCTTAAGCCTTTCATCAATACTGCTGCGCTCTGCCAGTAAAAACAATAAAAATATTGTCGTTAATAACAGCTTGGTGATGAAATCAAGAAAAGTACCCATAGAACTTGAGATTACCTTCGATAATGATAACCGGTCAAATATCTGCACCCAGTTAACCCGGTTATTGATATAAGACCTCACATCTTCTATCGGGATCTCAAAGTGAATTATTGCCGACTGAAATAACTCCTGGATCTTTAACTCATATTTAGGGAAATCCTTTATAAAGGAATTCACACTTGCAAATACTACTGATCCCAGCCCGAAAAATACACCTAATACAAATACTACCAGTAAGATATTGATCACCCAGACTGGCACCCTATGATTTTCCAGTCCCCGGTAAACAGGTATGATCATGAATTGTAGAAATACAGCAAAGGATAAGGGGATAAAGATACCCTTTAACACTCTTAACATATAAACTAATATCGCCAGAACTATTATTATCAATGATATGTTGATCATGCGATTACTGTTCATCTTCCCCCGCTCTCATTTTTATTTTTCAAATTTTAACATTATCTCAACCAGCGTCAAGCTTTTCTCTGTTATCTTTCATATTTCAGATTTTATTAATCCTCATCATATCGTTTTTATATACTACTGTTTCACTTTAATCGAGCATAAAGTACCATCAAGGCAGCACAACTCAGAACGGCATGACATTAAAATGTCATGCCGTTCTGAGTTGTGCCACCTTGAGAGTACCTGATTGGTGGTGAAAATGCCCAATATATTCTTAGATATGCATATAGTGGGAGATTTCGCAAGCTGAAGATATAAATTTTATGGAGATTTGCCAGAGTAATACTTGAAAATTTAAAATATCTGACATAATGTTATTATCATAACTTCTGTTCGTCTTATATCCAGGTGATTTATTAACGTTTATTTTGATTGCATTAGTTACAGTAGAGCATAATTATCCGTTTGCAGGGGAGTAAGTAAATTTAATTATAAATTTTCTCAATCTCATTTAACCCCTGATTTCAATCGGGGGACTGATAAAATAAAGTCATATAGTGGCATCTGAATAACTTGACATATATTCAGGGCATTTGAATTTTGAATTAATTATTCAAAATTCAGGAGTGGAAATGGATGATCAGCGAGAGAAAATTCTCTTAGCAGCGCGGAAATTGATCCAGTATTTCGGGATCAAGAAAACCAGTATTGCTGATATTGCCAAAGAAGCTGGGATGTCACAGTCAAATCTTTATTATTATTTTAAGAATAAAGAAGCGATCTATACAGAGGTGATCTATCGAGAGAGTGTGCGTCTTCAGAAGAAGATCAGCAGGAAAGTGGAGCAGGAAAACGATGTATCTGCAAAACTGACCAGCTATCTGCGCAGCCGGTTTGAACATTTTAATGAGTTACAGAATAAATATGAACTGTTATTTAAGGAATACTATAGTCAGGCAGACGGTATCAAGAAAGTCCGTGATAGTTTTTATCAATTTGAGTCTGAGACTGTAGGCAAGATATTATCGGAGATACCAAACCTGCAGATTGTGCTGCAATCAGCAATGCAAACTTTGATCATGGGTTATGAACTTCGTTTATTTATGGGTGAAGACAAAGAAGAATTACTTTTGGAAATAGAAAAAGAAATTGGGATACTAGTAGAAATTTTAAGCCTACGGGCAGAATAGGAGAAGAGCAATGGAAGCAGGAAAAGTTTTCAGAATCGGCGGATTAGAGATAAATCTTCCTATTGTACAGGGAGGAATGGGGGTGGGTATATCACTCTCGAGATTAGCAAGTGCTGTAGCAAATGAGGGTGGAATTGGCGTGATATCCTCAGTGGGTCTTGGTATGCTTGACCAATATGGTGGAAAAGGCGGTAGCCTGGCAAATATAGAAGGATTGCGTACGGAAATACAAAAAGCGAAGGAATTAACAGCTGGAGTGATCGGAGTAAATATCATGGCAGCTTTAAGTGATTTTGGCAAGATGCTGAAGACAGCTCTTCAGGAGCAGGCAGACATAATTTTTGTGGGAGCCGGACTGATGCTGAAAATACCTGAAGAGATAGATTTTGCCTTAATCCAGAAAGCAAAAAGTAAAATAGCCCCCATTGTATCATCTGGCAGAGCAGCGAACATTATTTTTAATTACTGGGACAAGCACTATGATCGCGTTCCCGATGCAATAGTGGTGGAAGGACCTTTAGCAGGTGGTCATCTTGGTTTTAAGCAGGATACTCTTGATAATCCTGCTAATCTATTAGAGAATATATTAGCCAGCGTGAAAAAGGTGATCAGTGATTTTGAGACTAAATATAAGAAAAAAATTCCGATCATAGCAGGTGGTGGGATCCATGACGGCAATGATATAGCACACATTCTTGAAAGTGGAGCAGATGCTGCGCAGATGGGGACACGTTTTGTGGCAACTGAAGAATGTGATGCTTCACCGCAATTTAAGCAGACATATATAGATTCGCGACCAGAAGACATCGTTATCATCAAGAGTCCGGTAGGCTTACCGGGTAGAGCGATCAACTGCGATTATTTGAAGGAAGTGGCTGAAGGACAGCGGAAACCGATCAATTGCCGCTGGAAATGTCTTCATGGTTGTGATTATCATAATGCGCCGTATTGCATTGCCCGTGCTCTTACTAACGCCCAGCAGGGACATCTGGAAGAAGGTTTTGCTTTTTGTGGAGCAAATGCCCACAGGATAACAGGACTGATGAAGGTGAAAGAGCTGGTGTATGGTTTGAAGATAGAACTTGAGGCAGCTTTGGAGAAGATACTGGCAGGAGAGAAATAGAAAACCTTACGTATGGTGCCTGCACCTTCGTAATGGTTAGCCATTTTATAACTGATCAACCATTGCGGAGGTCATTCGACCATTCGCAAGGTTTCGGATAGTGCACAATTGTTGAGGAAATTTAGAGATTTATTAGGGCTCTGATTGACATTTATCTGAGAAAATAAATAATAGCAAAAATTTATTAAAGGAAGAATAATGTTACATCAAATACTTGCTAATAAACGTATTGTACTGGCATCAGCATCGCCTCGACGCAAGGTGATCTTTGAGATGCTAAAGATAAATGCCCTGGTGTTTCCTGCCATGGTGGAAGAAGATTCTGAGTGCATAAGTCCGCATCATCTGGTGATGGAACATGCAGGGAAAAAGGCAGAATTCGTGGCAGCTAAGATGCCAGCAGATACAATAGTCGTGGGAGCAGATACCATCGTGTATCTGGATAATATAGTGCTGGGGAAACCAGCAGACAAATATGAAGCCTATGAGCATTTAAGCAGACTTTCAGGAAACAAGCATAATGTATATACCGGGATTGCTGTATGTTATAAAAATACTACTATGACTGGTTATGCAAGATCACTGGTGGAATTTAATCTACTTACCAGAGAAGAGATCGAGGAATATATCAAGACTGGTGAACCTATGGATAAAGCTGGAGCTTATGGCATTCAGGGCTACGGTTCACAGTTCATCAAGAAAATTACCGGTTGTTATTTTAATGTAATGGGTTTTCCTGTTTCCACATTTTATAAATTGATAAAAGAACTGATTATAACCTGAGAAGTGAGAAAATGATCGTCCTGAAGTCTTGTCCGGAGTACCATTCAAAACTCCAAACTTAATTGGGATATTAAGATAAACTCTCTTCGATTGACACTATTTGCAGTCATAGTAAATTTTGTTTAAATAGTACTGAGGATAACAAAATGAAAGTATTCTATAATGGTAAAATAATCACGATGAATAAGGAATTGGCAACTGCTGCAGCTATGGCAGTAGATAAAGGAAAGATAGTAGAGCTCTTTGATGCAAAACCAGATATGGCAGCAGAATATATTGATCTGCAGGGAAAGTGGGTACTTCCAGGATTTATTGATACTCACACGCATAGTATTTCTGGTGGGTTATACAGTATGGGAGTGAATCTGGAGCATTGTGAGGATCTAACTGAGCTTTTTGAAAGGCTTTCAGATGGTAAACTGATGGGTGAAACGCTCATTGCCTGGCATCTGGATGAGACGGAACTAAAAGAGCAGCGATTTCCCACAGCAACAGAGCTTGATAAGCTTTTCCCAGATAAAGCAGTACTTATCAGGCGGGTTGATGGACATTCCTGCGTCATCAATACATATGCTGCGCGTCAGATAACAGCAATTCAGCCATTAAAATCTGATTTTAATGGTACTTTCCGTAAACGCGAAAATGATCTGATAACTAACTGGTTTCATAGCAGCCTTGATGAAGAGCATATCCTTAGATCTTATGATAATGCTGCCCGTCATGCCATAAAATATGGTCATACTACTATTCATACAATGGTAGGAGATGGTTATAACAGTCTTGAGCATTATTCTTTTCTGCAGGCAAATATGGATAGATTCCCGATAGAATTCATTCCTTATGCCCAATGTTTTAATATAGATGCAGCCCTGGAAGCTGGAGCAGCAAGACTTGGTGGCTGCATCCTGGCAGATGGGTCTTTTGGATCACACACAGCAGGATTATTTGAACCTTATACTGACCAGCCGGAAAATTATGGGATGCTCTATCATGATGACACTCACTGGGAAAAGATAATCAGCCGTGCTCATGCTAATGATCTTCAGGTTGCTGTTCATTGTATTGGAGATAGAGCGATCAGCCAGATATTAAAATGTTATGAAAAGGTACAGCAGGAAAACCCAAAAGATCTC
>JAVCDJ010000180.1 GCA_030765845.1 Candidatus Stygibacter australis | reverse complement strand
CAGTGGGGTATGGCTGGGTATGAAACCCCTGGATTTCAGATTATTAAATAGAAAATTTGATAGTCAAATTGAAATTGATAATTTTTTATCCACCGTGGAATTGATTGAAGGGCAATATACAAAGGCGTTATGTGGTGAACATCTGGCAATTGATGGATATCCTGTTTGCCCTCCAGAGGGCTGGTATTGGGTGGAAGTAGAGGATGTAAATTTAGAAGTTCTGGAGAATGGAGTGATCTATAATTACAGATTGACCATAGCAGGAGCAGATAAGAGCTGGGAATTTGATTTAAAAGGGATAAAGGAATAGATAATAATGTCACGAGTAAAGATATTATCTGAAGAAGTGAGTAATAGAATAGCAGCAGGGGAAGTAATAGAACGCCCCGCATCAGTGGTCAAGGAACTGGTGGAGAATTCATTGGATGCCGGTGCTGATGAGATCACGGTAATCATTGAAAATGGTGGAAAGAAGCTTATCAAGGTGATTGATAATGGGATTGGTATGAGTGAAGATGATGCCCTCACCGCTTTTGAACGACATGCCACCAGTAAGATAAGAACTGTAAGTGATATATTCAGCATTTCTACACTAGGGTTTAGGGGAGAAGCACTGCCAAGTATTGCCTCAGTAAGCCAGATGACCCTGGTTACTCGGGAAAAGGATAGTGAAGTAGCTACTCAGGTGGATTTTAAGGGTGGTAGACTTACTAATATGAGCAAAGTATCTGCAAATCCTGGGACATCAATAGAGATCAGGAACCTATTTTCTAATGTGCCTGCCAGGAAGAAGTTTTTGAAAACTGATCCAGTGGAATATAAACACATCTTGCAATATATCCATTATCAATCAATTGTGCATTTCCAGACGGGATTCATATTTATAGTAAATGGAAAGGAAAAGCTTAATTATCCGGTCGCTGGAAATCAAGACGAGAGGATACGACTTGTGCTGGGAAAGAAGTTTTTCAGCAGCAATCGGATGAGTATAGATGAAAGCCGGGGAGGAATGCGGCTTCATGGTTATATTAGTGGTTTGGAAGAACCGGAAGCAATTTATGATCAGCATTATATATTCGTTAACGGCAGATATATAAAAGACAGGATAATTTCACACAGTATAAATAGTGCCTATGATCCCTTTATAAAGAAATTTCGCATGTTTCATCATGGGAAACTACCTCCTTATATTCTGTTCCTGGAAATTGATCCAGCATCAGTGGACTATAATGTTCATCCTGCCAAGCTTGAAATCAGATTTCGGGATTCGGGAACAGTGCATCAATTCATAAAGACAGTTCTAAGTAATAAACTTCTATCTTATGAAGAGGCAAAGTACAGCGAGATCAAGCGAAAGCTGCAATCAACTGCAGCACAGGAAGACGGCATCAGGGATTTTGAAAGCAGAATATATAACCGGAAAACGGATAAGCGCCGGTATGAAGAAGTGCGAAAAGATCTCCAGGACGTTTATCAACCGGATATTTTTAAGGGAGAACGTCGAGAAGACGAGGAATTGCTGCAGCAAATGCATGATGACAGTATAATGCGCAATCGGCGTGATATGCTGCCTCAGGAAGAAGAAATAGTTAATCCCTGGCAATTACACCAGAGTTATATATTCGTAGCTACAGAAGACGGAGTGCTGGTGATTGATCAGCATGCTGCCCATGAAAGAGTTGTTTATGAAAAACTGATCCAGAGACTTCACGGTGCACCTGCACAGAGTCAGAAACTGCTTTTTCCTATTGTAGTGGAATTGCCTCCATTTATGCAGTTAACTGTCCCGCAGCTTATTGAATCAAACCTTGCTGAATTTGAGAAAGTGGGTTTTGTTATTAAAACCTTCAGCAATAATTCCATAGTGATTGATGAAATACCAGTAGAATTGGAGAACTGGGATGGGGGAGAGATATTCCTGGATATATTACGGAATCTGGAAGATGAACTGAACGAAACTGAGGATTTCCGTGATGGTATGGCAAAATCAGTAGCCTGCAAATCAGCAATAAAAGCTGGTAGAAAAATGAGTCGTAAGGAGATGCTGGCACTTATAAATGATCTCTTTGCCTGTGAAGTGCCTTTCTTCTGCCCTCATGGTAGACCGGCTATAATCAAACTTACTCTAACGGAGTTTGAGAAAAGATTTAAACGCATAGAAACCTGATGTTAAAAGAAAAGATAATCATTATCCAGGGTGCTACTGGTATTGGTAAAAGCCATTTGACCGAAATACTGGCAGAGGAGTTTGGGACTGAAATAATCTCAGCTGACTCACGCCAGGTGTATCGATATCTTGATATTGGAACCGCTAAACCAGATAGGAGCATTCAGACGAAGATAGATTATCATCTAATAGATATAGTAAATCCAGATGAAGAATATAATGCTGGCTTATTTTGCCGGGATGCCTGGAAAGCATTTTCCGGTATAATCAGCAAAAATAAAATTCCCTTAATGACAGGTGGAACAGGTTTTTATATAGTTGCATTCCTGAAGGGGCTGGCAATTATTCCTCCGGTAACGGCATCAGCCCGAGACAAAGTAGCTGAGATGCTGATAAACATGAGTAATGATGAGGTACATTCCTATCTGATGGAAATGGATCCGCAAGCGGGAGAAAAAATAGAGAAGAATGATCAACATAGAATTCAGAGGGCATTAGAAGTCTATGAAAGCAGTGGAAAACCACTTTCCTGGTATTGGGCTCATCCGATAAAAAAAAAAGATTTGGAAGTTCTGAATATCCTGTTAATGCGGGATCGGGCAGAACTATATAAACGTATTAATGATCGTATTGACAAAATGTTGACTGACGGTTTGATAGAAGAAATCAAGTTATTATTACAAAAGGGCTATCAGGAAAGCGATCCGGGCATGGTATCAGTTGGCTATCGGGAATTTTATCCCTGGCTCAGAGGGGAAATAAACTTTGCTGAAGCAGTTGATCTGGCTAAGCAGCATTCCAGGAATTATGCCAAAAGACAATTAACATGGTATAGAAAACAAGATTTTGATTTGACAATCTCAATGGAAGACATTAATATATATAGTATAAAAGAAGAAATAGCCAGATTTCTGGGAAAAGGAGATTAAAGTTGGTAGCGATTGTAAATGGATTCAGGATCACAAAAGAACAATTAAGAAAGGAAAAAGACTTTGTCAGCCTTAAGAATGGAGATCTTGATCAGGAAGGTATATTCAAGCAGGCATTAAAGAATCTAATTGATGCTGCTATCATTTTACAACAATCTGAAAAGGAAGATGTTAAGGTAATGGAATGCGAGATCGATGAGGCATTAGTTGACTTCCTTTCATATTTCAATAGTGAAGAAAACTATAAGACCAAATTAAAAGAGATCAAACTTACCGAAGATGAATTACGAGATCGATTGGAATTGCATGTACGGGTTGGAAAATTTCTGGCAGGCAAATTTGAATGCAAAGATAATGCCTGTGAAGAAAGATTATATCGCTTTTTTGAGACGAATCGAGAGTTATTTACAACTGATGTGAAAATCAGATTGAGTCATATACTTATCAAGGGAGACTGTGAAGAAGCAAAGGAATGTGCGGAAGGTATCCGGGAGAAGCTGCATACACCGGAAGATTTTAACAGATTAGCAGCAACGGTTTCTAAATGTCCCAGCAGTAGTCAGTATGGTGATCTGGGCTATCTTCT
Source organism: Candidatus Stygibacter australis (assembly GCA_030765845.1). NCBI lineage: Bacteria > Pseudomonadati > Candidatus Cloacimonadota > Cloacimonadia (SeqCode) > Cloacimonadales (SeqCode) > Candidatus Stygibacter > Candidatus Stygibacter australis. The sequence continues at coordinate 9,409 of JAVCDJ010000180.1, read as the reverse complement.
TCCAGGAGAATTGATCCCTGAGCTTGATGAAATCGCTTTTAAAATGAAACCAGATGAGATCAGTGACGTGATCAAGACTTCTTTTGGATTTCATATCTTAATGCTTACTGAGCTTATACCCTCAAGAAAACTGGAGTTTGACGAAGTTAGGGAATTTTTAAGCGATTATCACCAGGATGTTTTGATGGAAATGAATGTTGAGAAATATTTGAATGAATTGAGAAAGAAAGCAGATATCAAGATACTATAAAAAAATATATCTTTGAAATACCCCTTTTTCCTTTACAAATGAAAGAAGGGGATTTTTTTTAATACCAACAATGGTGGGAGAATATAATTATGAGAAAATTATGTGTTAAATTAGACAGGATAGCAGGACTCAGGCAGTTAAGAGATTCATTGGAACCCGATCCAGTATCAGCAGCAGTAATTTGTGAATTGAATGGTGCTGACAGTGTTTCAGTACGTATAAGACCAGAGCAATCATCGATACAACCCCGGGACATCAAACTATTAAGGCAGATGGTGCAAACACAATTGAATCTGGAGATACCAAACAGGCAGGATTATCTTACTATGGCATTGAAGTATAAACCTGATATGCTGACTATTATCCCAACCTACAAAGATGGAAGTGTGATGCATAACGGCATAAAGATCAATCGCAATCTGCAGGATACAGTGGATGAATTGAGAAAGACTGGTATGAATATCTGTCTACTGCTTGACCCTGATCCCATGCAGATCAAGCAGGCGATTAAGCTGGATATTCAGGCAATCGAGATATGTATTGGTAACTATACTTTATTGAAGGACAAAGCAGAAATAAATAAGGAACTGACTAATATCTGGAAGTCAGCGGAATTGATCCATCAAGCAAAACTTACTTGTGCTGTGGGACATGGGCTTGATTATCAAAATATCAAAGAACTGGTGAAGATAAATGAGATCAGGGAATTCAGAATAGGATATGCTTTAGTTGCCAGGGCAATATTTACCGGTTTGGATAGAGCAATAAGAGATTTAAGGTTGATGATAGATTAAAAATTTAAAAAGGGCAGATAATTTCTGCCTTTTTTTTTATTCACCAATAATTTTCACCAATAATCGTTTCCTTCTTTTGCCATCAAATTCACCATAAAATATTTGTTCCCATGGTCCGAAATCAAGTTTACCATCAGTGATTGCAACCACCACTTCTCTTCCCATGATAGTTCGTTTCAGATGAGCATCAGCATTATCTTCAAAACCGTTATGAGCATATTGGGAATAGGGTTTTTCCGGGGCGAGTTTTTCCAGCCACTTCTCAAAATCAGAATGCAGACCGCTTTCATCATCATTTATGAACACACTGGCAGTTATATGCATGGCATTCACCAGACACAATCCTTCCTTGATACCACTTTCCAGAAGACAGTTATTTACATCAGGAGTTATATTGATCAGCATTCGTCTTTGTGGAATGTTGAACCAGAGTTCTTTTCTGTATGATTTCATCTTACTTTGCCTTGATCACAATATTATCAAACCAGGAATTCAGATCACGGATAAGAGTTTTATCAAGTTTCTTTTCTATATCAATATATACCCGAGCCCGGGCTTCTTCCAAAGATATTGAGCCGGCTCTACCCGAGGGATTCAAACTGAGAATTATATTTCCATCAAGCTGAGTAAGGTTCAAAGATATATCCCAGCGATAAAATACTATATTATCATCTCTCTGAAGATCAGTGGGTGACATATTTATGGAACCTTTTACAGTTATGAATCCATCACTTTCAACTATCTGAAAACCAGCACCAGTAATAATTCTTTTCAGGATACTATTAATTCTACCCTCTTCATCTACCTCAATATTCAGCGAAAAGGTGATATCTCTGGCCGCCTTAACGTAATTATCTTTTATAGAATTATTATCATATTTAACCTCAAACATGGAACTCATCTGAGGAGAGATAATCCTGTACTGGCGTAGCAGGTCTTCATTTTTCTGGGTAATCATCCAGGCAGCACCATAAAAAGCATAGATATCCAAGGGATCATCAAGTTTACGGGTTTTATTCTGATAATAAATTATCTGATCGCTGTTGGAAGAGATCATTTCCTCATAAATACCGGCAGTCTCAAAACGGTTAAGATAGGCAATCGTGTGCACTTTTGCTTTATCATCAGTATATGATTCCCCAAACTGCATGTTGATAAGAGCTTCATTAGAAGTAAGGGTTACATTTTTTGTATTTCTGGCAAAATCTTCTGTAGTAGTAATATTATTTTTAGTAAGCTCTTCGTATCTTTTTTCCATAGTCTCACTGGCAGAAACTTCTGTGCGAAATATGCGAGAAAGCTTTGCTGCTGCATCTTTTTCTGCATCAGAACGTGAAAATCCTGATCCTATGGAGGTGATATATTGAGTATTAGGATATTTGCTTTCAGGATCATCAAGCCAGCCAGGGCGAGGAGCACGTTTTACTGCATTATTGCTGGCACAGGATATGAGGATAAAAAGTACAATGACTGCTATTATATATTTTTTCATATTTCCTCCCTTATTGCAGGCAAAAAGATTCCAGAATATTGATTCCTTCTCCCGCTATTTGTATTGCACCACGATCATCAGAAAAGATCACGTTTCCATATTTATCAAGGTATTGTATCTCCACCCTGTGTTCTCCCGGAGGAAGATGTATCTCAGCTATATGAGCAAGCTTGGGAAAGTAATGTGAGATACGCATATCAGCCTGTTCAGTAGCAGACAGTGCCATATCAGCCCCAAAATTCAGGATAGAGGACAAAAGTTCATTATTTGCCTGCTTCTCGATCTTATCTTTACCTTTCTTAGCCAATAATCCCTTGGTAACAGTACGGATAACTGTTTTCAGATAGATAAGATCTTTCTTTAATTCAAAAGTACTGGTTGCCACATTATCAATGTTTTCCAGTAGTGCAGGTTTATATTTTCTGCCATCAACCATTATTCTGATATTATTGATCTGAGAAGGTCTGCTTTGCATAATAGGTATCTGGAACTTGAAAAACAGATTATCCGGAACATCCTTCCAGTAGAACATATCAAAGTAATCGGTTACTTTATTACCGGACAGCTTTTCCTTGCTGGTGCCAATGAAAATATGATCATTCCAGGTGCGTATCCACCAGGTGCGAGAGCGCTTTTCAGGTGATTTACCTGTGAAACAGAATAGATTTAATCTGCCTTCTGCATCTTGCTCAAGACTTGTGGAAAGATCTGGTTTGGCAAAATTATATATATCAGATTGAGATTCCCAGGCTTCATTAAATCTATTCATATCAATGCGTACATCATCCCAGTCATCTGCTGACCGATAGAGCAGCATACTGATATATCTTGCCATCGCTGAATTATAAAATCTGTTTTCAACCTTTCTATCGATTTTTGCATCTTTTGGTGCGTCCAGTTTTGAGCTTTGATCAGCATATTTATCTTCCAGCACATTCAGTTTGCCATTTACTTTTCTCACTTCCACAAAGGCATCTTCGGGATCATTCAGATTTATATAATTAAGTGCCTTAAAGATATTCAGATATATATCTTCATAATCTTCTCCGCCATAATCCAGAGCATTATCATTAAGTGCCATAGATAGTGCTGCTTTGGAGATGCTCTTAGTGTAAAGCTCTTCAATTGCTCTTTCGGCTTTCGTGAGGAATTCATTACTTAATTTGTAATCACCATTAAAATGATAAAGCATTCCCAGATCAAGATAATACATCACTCTGTCTTTGAGTTTATAAACATTTTCTTTGGCTTTGATCACCGAGTTGATCGCTCCGGGATAATTACCATTATATACTTTTTGGGTGGTTTCTTCAAAAAAGACGTTATTAGTGGATACGTAAGAACATCCCACAAAGAGAAGAGCAAGGATAGTGCTGATTAAAGCTGCTTGTGATACTCTCATTGCTTTAGAATTTTACTTTTTTATGATAGATCAGCTTATTTTTAGGTAATGTCTCCAGCCAGACCTTTTCATTAGTTTCAATATTCACCAATTCCAGATCAACCTGATAAGTGATAACCTGCTGGTTATCTTTGATGTCACGTAATGATTTAATGCTTCCCATCAGCATAAAGTCTGCTGCAGCCTCATTTGCCAGGGCTTTCACAGTCTCATCAGATGCATAACTTTGTTGATCATGCCTTTCTTCCCTTATTTCCTTGCGCTCATTCTTTGCTGACACAAATTTCACCTTTCCGCTATTGGTTAATTCGCGTTCAATATCTTTCATAAAGATATCTGTTTCAATATGTTCATCAGATAGATTAGCAATTTTACCTAAAATGATCCGTGGTGCTCTCTCTTCTTCACTTCTGAAATTTGGCAGCCAGCCTGATGAAAGCATGCTCATGATCATCTGCTGAGATACGTCCCTGCTGTCAGTAGCATTCCACCTTCCAGAAAGATCAGGGATTTCATCATCACTCAAACGTGTTACTTGTGTATTCTGGCTGGCACAACTGCTGAGTAAGATTATTGCTATTGTAAGAATTGACAGGAATAGAATCTTTTTCATAAATCCTCCCAATAAAAGTACGGGACCTGTTACTCAGATCCCGTATAGTTTTATTATATTATTTGGTTTTTCCGATTTCGAAACCTTTATCGATTGCTGCCAGGTTCATATCATAAAGTTCTGGAGCTTTTGCCTTCAAAGGAGCAATCGCTTTCAGCATTGTTTCCTTCTGAACTAATCCGGTTTTTCCCATCACCACACCAATTGCAACCATATTCATAACCTTAAGATTACCAATTTCTTTCGCAATACTGGTCATGGGAGCAGAAATTATATTAATATCTGTGCGGTCAATTCCATCTGGGCACATATCTTCATTAAAGATTAAAAGCCCATCAGGTTTGATCATAGGTCCAAACTTATCAATTGAAGGCTGGTTAAGAGCCACAACGATATCCGGATGAGCTACAACTGGAGAACCAACTGGCTTATCTGAGATCACAGTTGACACATTAGCAGTTCCACCACGCATCTCTGGTCCATAAGAAGGCAGCCAGGATACATTCTTTCCTTCATTCATACCTGCTTTCACCAGGAACTTACCAATCGTTAAGGCTCCCTGTCCACCAAATCCTGCACATATCATCTCAGTTTTCATGTTATGCCTCCTCTTTGCCATTATCACGGAAATTCTGGATCTTAAAGAAAGGTAACATCTTTTCGCGTGCCCAATCACGGGATTCAATGGCATCAAGTCCCCAGTTTGTGGGGCAGGTAGAGATAAATTCGATGAAAGTGAAACCACGTTCTTCTTTATTATAGGTCAATGCTTTCTTTACTGCTTTTTTGGCTTTCATGATCTCAGCAGGGGACAGGAGACTTACTCTTTCGATAAAGTAAGGTGCCTGCAATGTATTCAGAAGTTCACATACTCTGATGGGATAGCCTATATCATCCACATCTCTGCCATAAGGAGAGGTGGTGGTTTTCATGTCAGGAAGCGTAGTTGGTGCCATCTGACCACCTGTCATACCATAAATTGCATTATTCACGAAGAACACGGTGAAATGTTCACCACGATTAGCTGCATGAACAATTTCTGCAGTACCGATAGCTGCCAGATCTCCATCTCCCTGATAGGTAAATACATTCATATCAGGACGGGCACGTTTCATTCCCGTTGCCAGTGCCGGAGCTCTACCATGCGCAGCTTCCTGCATATCAAAATTAAAGAACTTATAGGCAAACACTGAGCAGCCTACAGGAGCTACGCCCATCATCTGGTTACGCATACCAAGTTCATCAATGGATTCTGCTATCAATCTATGTGCTACACCATGCAGACAGCCTGGACAGTATGTGAAATTAAGGTCGGTCAGTGTATTTGGTCTTGTTGCGATGACTTGCATTATTTCGCCTCCTCTAAACTCTCTTCTATTTTGGCTTTCACTTCATCGGTTGAGAATAAAATTCCACCAACCTTACCCATGAAATCAACTGGTACTTTTCCATTTACTGCTATCTTCACATCCTGAACCATCTGGCCCAGATTCAATTCAAATACGACTACCTTTTTCACTTTGGGTCCCACTGCTTTAAAAACAGCATCATAAGGATAAGGCCAAACTGTGATGGGTCGAACCAGTCCAATATTATGACCTGCATCATTAAGTTCATCTACTGCTGATTTACATATTCGTGAGGCAGTACCAAATGCTACTACCAGTATCTCATTATCTTTATTGATATTATAATCTTCCCAACGCTGCTCATTAGCAGTTATCTTGTCATATTTCTCGCCCAGCTTGATCACATGCTGCTCAAGAACCACTGGGTCTATCTCCAGTGAATTGATCTCATGATGATGATGATTAGGCTCATCTTCATTCGGACAGCAACACCAGTCAAGATGCTGATTATCAAGTTCTTTCAGTTCTGCTTCAGTCTTAGCTGGCTGAAATTCTACCGGTTCCATCATCTGTCCCAGCAAACCATCTGCCAGAATTATTACCGGATTACGGTATTTATCCGCTAGATCAAATGCCAGAGCTGCCATATCAGCAAATTCCTGCACAGTGCTTGGTGCCAGGGCCATGGTGTAATAATCACCATTACCACCACCACGGGTAGCTTGAAAATAATCTCCCTGGGCTGGTTGAATATCACCAAGTCCCGGTCCGCCACGCTGAACATTAATGATCACTGCGGGAAGATTAGCTCCGGCAAGATAGGAAATACCTTCCTGCTTAAGTGCTATTCCAGGAGAAGATGAAGATGTCATCGCTCTTCTGCCGCAACCGGAAGCTCCATATACCATATTTATCGCTGCTATTTCACTTTCTGCCTGAACGAATACACCATTTGCTTTCGGCATCATGCGAGCCATATATTCTATTAATTCACTTTGTGGGGTTATCGGATAGGCAAAATATAACCGGCATCCTGCTCTGATTGCTGCTTCTGCTACTGCTTCATTGCCCTTCATTAATACTTTCTCTGCCATCATTCCTCCGTTTATTTCTCTATCGTTATTGCCACGTCAGGACAGGTTGTGTAGCACAGTTTGCAGGCTATGCAGGCTTCCTGATCAAAACATTCAGCATAGTGATAGCCCTTTTTGTTAATTTTCTCAGAAAACCGGATAATCTTCTTGGGGCATGCTGCAATGCATAACCCACAACCCTTACAATATTTAGGATCGACTGTCATTCTCGCCATAAATATCTCCTTTTACTTTTTTTTATTCTTTATACTAAGAATTCTCCCGCTTTGGTTTATGTCAAAGACTTTTTCCTGTTTCCACCATAAAAACTGATTGAAATACATACTCCCCGCAAATGTTATCAAATACTGCGTCAAATAACACCCACCCCTCCCCGTTTTCGGCTTTGCCGAAAACGGGGAGGGGTGGGTGTTCAAGTATCTTTTTCTTTCCACGGGTTTCACCCGTGGCTATTATTGTATTGCTCTTTCAGAGCATAAGAAATTACATCATCGATAATAAATTCGCTGAGGATATCTGATTTAATAATCATTGACATGAATCACATATATATTTGGCTATATCCATGATAAAGGATAAGATGTTTCCCAGGTTTGCGTTGTATGGTTTTTTGAAGAATCTCAGGTTCTTTGAGCCATTTCTGATCTTATTTTTTCTGCAGCAGGGCATTTCATATTTTCAGATCGGTGTGTTATATGCCATCAGAGAGATTTTAACTAACCTGCTGGAAATACCTTCCGGTTTCCTGGCAGATATTTATGGTCGTAAGAAATCCATGCTGTTTTCTTTTTCAGCATATATCGTATCCTTCATTATATTCACCTTTGCTTCAGGGTTTGGTTTTTTCGTGATAGCCATGTTCTGGTTTGCCTGCGGTGAAGCATTTCGTTCCGGGACTCATAAAGCCCTGATCTTATCGCATTTGCGGCTTACAGGCAGGCTGAATGAAAGGCTTAATTATTATGGACATACCCGGGCAGCATCACAAGCTGGATCGGCTCTTAATTCCCTGCTGGCAGCAGCACTGGTCTTTTATACCGGGAATTATCGCTTTATATTTCTGGCAGCAGTAGTACCTTATTTGCTTGATCTGGTGAATCTTGCCAGTTACCCGTCTGAGCTTGATGATCACTGCAATTCAAAGGAAAATATAAAACCCTTTTTTAAAGATTACTTTGCTTCATTCCTTTTGATCTTCAGACATTCGCAAAATCGGAGGGTGTTTTTAAACAGCTCTATCTTTACAGGCTGTTTCAAAGCCAGCAAGGATTATTTGCAGCCAGTGTTGAAAGCCTGGGCTCTGAGCCTGCCCCTCTTGATAGCATATTCCAAAGAGCAACGCTCAGCAGTCATTATAGGCATAGTGTATTTTGGTATTTATCTACTGACTGTAACTGCTTCCGTGCGTGCAGAAAAGATCACAAACCTGTTCCATTCATCAAAACAGGCTATGAATATAACCTTCATAATTGGAGCACTAATGCTGTCAATTTCAGGACTAACGCTGCATATTAAGCTGCCGATTATCGCAATCCTGGCACTGGTTATCCTTTTTGTTATGCAGAATTATCGCAGACCGGTAAATGTACATCTGCTTTCAGAAACGATACCGGAAAATCTGATGGCTTCAGGACTTTCTGCCGAAACGCAATTATCAACCATTATTACAGCTCTATTTGCACTGATACTGGGCTATCTGGCAGATAGCTTTTCAGTGGCAGCAGCCTTGAGTGTATCAGGAGCTATTTTAGGGATATTATATTTGTTAGCAAAACTGAAAAGTACATAATAATAATATTAGTTAACGAAATTAGTATCTTCGGGAACGAATACAGTAAATAATGCTCATGGAACCCACAGGGAACCCACAGCGAGCATACAGGGGAGGTGGATGTGATGGAATATGTGTCTAAATAGATATAATTAAAGCGATTAGGAAGAAATGCCTGTTTTAAGTTTGAAATTTGATTTTATGGAACTGATGTCCTAAGTAAAAGAGCGGGAGAAATGAGAAAGTACTGACGAGAACAATTGTATTGAAATGAAATAGTGCCATACCTAAAGTAAATAATTATTGACAAGGAATTGCCTCAATGTAATAAAAGTATTCGTGGTTTCAAATTTGGGTTTTCGGGGATTTTTTGTAGAGGGGCGTAGTTACAATACCACTAATTTTTAAAATTGGAGGAAAAATGAAAAGGTTTAGTTTGTTAATCATTTTACTTCTACCTCTGATTTTATTGTCTTATTCCTGGCAGGTTAATCATGATGGCAGCGGAGATTTAACAACAATCCAAGCAGCAATCGATACTACTGCTTTGGCAGCAGGGGACAGCATTATTGTCTGGGCGTGTGCAGACAGTGTGGAATACTATTATGAAAGCCTGATTATTGAACGAGATATTTCTTTTACAT
>JAVCDJ010000179.1 GCA_030765845.1 Candidatus Stygibacter australis | reverse complement strand
AAAAGCAACTATTATGCTGTCCATCACACCGCTGTAAGCCAGAGATACAGCGCCTAAATTGACTGCTATGGAATGTATTTCAAACTCTGAATTAAGCGGAAAATAACCAATTCCTCCTCCCATACCTTCTATGGCAAAAGTAAAGCCGTATTCCGAAATTCCCGGTAAATTTGTTTCCTGAATATCCATGACCCTGCCCTCAATTTCCGGATAGCTATCAACTACTATCATATCCTGCCCCCAGACCGATACTACGCTGCAAAATAACAATAAAATGATAAATAAAAATAAGTTTTTCATAATTTTATACCTCCATTAATAGATCAGAATCAATATGTTTGATAAACTAATAATTATTTATATTCAGGTCAACAAAAAAATACAATTTTATATAAGATCAATTAGTGAACTAAATAATCATGCTAAGCTGACGAGTTGTTGCGGGGGATAAGCGACATATAGATACTATAGGATTTATATGACCTATTAGAGGGATCGGGGATTATTTTGATTGACAATTATCTGGTGGGGGAAGCAATTTATTTCAAGTGGAATCCATGATAAATGAATTTTCAGTGAAAATGGAGAATCAAGGAATAAAATGACAAAAGATATTGAGGAGCAAGAATGAAGAAATTATTAATACTTTTTATTTTAATGAGTGGAATGATGTTATTTGCTGAATCTGCAAGAGGATTAACCTGCCGGGAACTATCAGAACCCAGCGATCCTGCCCTGGTAAATGCTGCAGCGTATCAGGGAGATGAAATAGAGATAACTCAAAGAATTGATGAAATTGACCGTGAGGGCTGGGAGCTGGCAGATTCAGTGAACATTAACACATTTTTACCTTCCGGAGAACATATAAGCGTGGAATACACGGGGATAACTCATGAGATGAACGTAAACGGATTGAGCAGTGAAGCGAGTGGAGTCGTGCTTGATGCAATTGATAGAGCACCTTTATGGATCCAGGCAGAGCTGGAGACCACGCTACTATCGCTTGATGAGGAATTGCAGGAATACTGGGCTAATGTGATCATTGACGTGGATGATCCCATCGTGGATGAGGTGGCGTTTTGTATAGCGACAGCTTCTACTGTGTATTTAAGCAGCGAGTGGGCATATCCGGAATTATATATCCAGAATGCGGAGATGATCTATGAATATGACCAGGAATTGAACTATGTGGAGGTTGTGGATTATGGTAATTCATTGATGGATGATGATTATTACAGCACAACGCGATACTGGACAAAGAGTAGTAATGGTGTTGTTCATCAGGTGGAAGTGCCCAGGGATATTTATTACTGGCATATAGTACATCCTAAGATAACAGATGAGATACCGGCATTTATTTCTCCTGACATAGTAGAGAGTAACGGGAGCCATACCACAAATATAGTGGGACCTGATGAGGGATATTTCTGGCGTGATTTTTTGTATAATTATGCTGATGATGATTATCCCTCACTGCGAAATTATCTGGTGCAGTGCGAATATGCCAATGATTTTACTACTGGGTATGATTCTGCAATAGGTGCCTGTACGAAATGGCTGGGACAGAGTCTGGTGTTTACGAGTAATTTTGAGCGACCTCATCAGCCGGTGCGGATATATCGCAAGCATATAGGCAGATGTGGAGAACATGCGGATATGCGGGTGGCAATCGGAAGAACAGCTCTGGTGCCTATGACCAGTATCGTATGCTTTACAGTTGATCATACCTGGAATGAATTCTGGGATGAAGAATGGATACATTGGGATGGTGGCAGTATTAATAATTTTTATATGTATGAGAATGGCTGGGGAAGTAATTTTGGTTCAGTGATCGATGTGCGATCTGATGGCGTGATGCGCAGTGTGACAGAAAAGTATGCTCCCAATTATGCACATATGATAGTTCATGCAACAGATAGCGCAGGTCAGTCTTTGGACGGAGCTCGTGTATTGATCGGATTGAGATTAAATGGTCAGGTTACGGGTGATATGGTGGGCTGGACAGGCAATGAAGGGGTATATGATTTTACGATTGGCGATGGACATGAATACTGGGTGCAGATGAGTACCGCCTGGGGCAGTGTGGAATATCAAATGGTTACGGAGAACACAGCAGGTGGAGATGTGTATGAAGTGGAGCTTCAGATCAATAATGAGATACCTCAGATAGCATATACAGAAATAGATATACCGGAAGATGATGAAGCGGATTATCGGCTGGTAGTGGAATATGAGGCAGACAGTCAAGCAATATATGGTAATATTGTGATGGATGACACCAGTGAAGATACCTGGTTTTATGACAGGCAGCAGCAGGGAGCAGTGAATTTTTTCATGTGTGATCTGGTGCAGTATTTCAGTTACGTGTCAAGCTTACCATTTGAGGGATTTAATACGATCAGCGAGAGTGATTTCGGGATATTCGCCTTTGATATGCCTTATCCTGATATGGGCAGCTGGTATGCAGTGCTTGATAATGGAAATAATATTGTCAACCCGCAATGGGTGACGGGCAGTGTGGCATTATACCGCTGGGAAGGTACCGGCGGAACAGGAACACTTACGGGTATTGTGAGTGATGCTGCAACCGGAGCAAATATTGCCGGGGCAGAAGTGATGGCCGGAGCATTTGTGACCGAGACTGGTGCTGATGGCAGTTACAATCTGGAAGTGTATCCTGGAGAATATACCGTGATCATGGATCATCCGCTGTATGAAAGAGTAAGATATGAGAATATTGAAGTGGTAGACGGTGAACAGGTTGCTTTGGATGGCAGCCTGGCAGATGATCCAATTGCGCCTTTAAACGTGGTGGTGAATGGAGATGATGAAACTGCAGCAGTAGTAAGCTGGGAAGCACCATCAAGTTTGATGAGCAGGTCGCTTACTGGTTACTGGGTATATCGTCTTCTAATCGAAGATGAATTCAATCAAGATAACTGGGTGCAATTGACCGGAGCACCAATTACTGAAACAAGTTTTATAGATGAAGAATGGCTTAGCCTGGAAGCTGGTGAATATCGCTACGCAGTGGCAGCACATTACTCTTCCTATAGTTCAGATTTTACGATCAGCCAGATATTACCTTTATATATGACCGCCCAGGTGAGTATAGATCTAACAACTAATTCAGGAGACAGTGCAGGCGGAGCAATGATAACGCTGCGAAATCTGGAGGGAGTGAACAGCCCTTATAATTATGAATTAAGCTATCCCGAGGAAGGCAATATCGTGCTTGATAATGTCTGGAAAGGCAATTATCAGATTTCTATTGCTTTGGAATTTTATGAGGGATTGACAAGTGAATTGGAGATATTGGCTGACAGCGAGTTGGCGTATGAATTAATCGAACTTCTGCCGGGAGTGCAGTTTGCCGGGGTATATGATTATTATCTGAGCTGGGATGCTGTGCCCCAGAATCGGGAATTTGAGAATTATGAGATATATCTGGATGGTGATACGGAACCGCTTGGGATAGTGGCTGAGCCGGGACTTGATCTTGCAGAAGCAGGAGTGGATGCTGGAGAGCACAGTATAGAGATAATAGCCAATTACAGTTCGGGTTTATCTGAGGCAGGGATGATACATTTTGAAGATGGCAGTTCACTGGAATATGAGCAACTGGCATATTTCCCCTTTGATGATGATTATAATGATATGATGAGTAACTGGCAAGGTTTGGGATGGTTAACAAGTATTGTGGAAACACCTTTTGGTAATGGTGTGGAATTTAATGGGGCGGGATATATCACAGTGTCAGCCAACGATGAACTCACCGAATCAGCTTTGCATTATACAACACTTTTCTGGATCAATGCAGATACTTTGAATACAGGCTGGAGAGGAATGATCGGGAGACCGGGACGCAATCAATGCGCGTGGTTGAATGCAGATGCAGACTATATTCATCACCGTTTTCATACTGAGTCAGGTGGCACAAATGATGGAGCTCCTAATACACCAAACGGGAGATTTCACTGGCAGGAATGGAACCAGGTGGCAATAGTAAATAATGGATTAACCGCAAAAACTTATATTAATGGTGAAGTATTGGCACAAGGTGCACTGGGCAGTGCCCTGATGGCTGACAGCACAGATATGTATATTGGCAAATCCCCTGACAGTCCGACTGCTGAAGGTTATTTATATGGAATAATGGATGAAGTGCGGATATGGAATAGAGGATTATCAGATCTGGAATTGCGGGAATTATATTTATCTGAAACCGAAGTTCTGGGCATGGGTACAATATCAGCTATGATCACAGATTCTGAAACAGGGGAAGGTGTTGATGGAGTAGTTGTGGAAATGGGGATATATTCAGCAGTTAGTGAGAATGGGGGAGTATTTGAGCTTGAATTGCCAGCCAGGACTTATGATATCAGACTGACAATGGGAGATTATCTGGAGCAGTGGGCAAATGATTTTATTGTGGAAGCTGATGTGATCAATGAATTTGATTTTGCCTTTGAGCTCACAGGAGAGACACCTGATGAGATAGCACCAGTAGAAATACTAAGTGTGAGGAATTATCCAAATCCCTTTATAAGCAGTTCTGCAAGAGCCAGTGGCACCACCTTTGAGATCCTATTCAATTACCAGGAAGATACTGAAATGGAACTGGGGATCTATAATATCAGGGGTCAGAAGGTCAAGAGCAGTGAATTAACTCTAATAGAAGGAATCAATAACTACTACTGGACTGGCAGAAATGATCAGGGAGAAAAATGTAGTGCCGGCATATATTTTTACCAATTAAAAGGCAGGGGTATGGAAGAAAGTGGTAAGTTATTAATATTAAGATAAGATAGGTACAATATTAGCGGGATAGCCCGTGCATGATAAACGGTGTAATCCGTTATATATTGGGAAGATACAGGTTTTATTAGTTAAAAGGCAGATAAGATAGAATGCTTGACAGAAAAAAATAGAATCAGGAATATGCGAGAAATAATTGCAGGGGAAGTGAATGTCTGAAGGCAGTAATTTTGTGAAGTACGATATAAATTTGAAAGAATGGATAAATAAGCTGTACGCAGATATTGATTCCATGCACAGCTTTTTAGAAAAGCACAGCTTCAATGTTACCCGAGCAGATTTAGATTTATCCTGTCATTTTGGAGAGAATAGTTTAGAAGAGCAAAACTATGACACCCTTGATCTTGAGCCAATCTTTAATGGTCATGACAAATGTACAGATTTTGCTATAATAAAATCAAGCCCGGGTTTGACGGAGAGAGAATTTTTTGCCGAGAAAGAAATAATTGGTAAACCCATCAGCAGCTTTATTGCTGATAATGATGATAAGTTACTGACATTTCTGAAAAACTCCTATCAATACAGAAAACCGATGATCAGTGAATATTTTCATCAGAGAAATAACAAATCCTACCGTATTATCACACAGCCGGGGAAAATATTAGTGGTGTTGCTCCAGGATATCACAATGGAACAGATCCATCAGCTGGGAGTGAAGCGGTATGAGAATCTGTTCAGCAAGGCACAAGAGATTTCCACAAGTGGATTTTTTCAATACAATACTTATAACCAGGAATTATATGTAACAGAAGGGGCATTGAATATATTTGAATGTCCAAGATCGATGAACGTTACGGAAAGGATCAAATTGAAGGATTATATTAGTTGCGTTCATGATGATGACAAAGAGCATGTTTTATCCGAGATATCAGATGAGAAGCTGACCTCAAATCTTGATTATGAGCATCGGATAAATCTGCGGGACAAAGTTAAATATGTCCATGTGCTGGGAGCAGCATTTTATGATCCAATTGAAGACAGTATTTCTCTGATCGGAACTGTGGAAGATATTACTCATCTGAAAGAAGTTAAACATGAGCTTAAAAGGGTAAAGGGAATCTTGAATGAGATAGAGAGAATCTCCGGGATAGCCTATTGGGAATATGATTTTTTAACTGATCAATTTACCGGTACTCCAGAAGCAGTTGAAATATTAGGGATAACTGAGAGTGATCTGCCAATCAGTTTTGGGGAATTTTTGAATCAGGTGCATAAAAAAGACCAGGAAGAATTTTATGAGGGATTTCATCAAAGTCTGGCAGAACAAAGGGACTGGGAAGGAGATTACCGGATAGTAGATAGATTTGGAGTGGAGAAAAAGGTTCATATAATCTGCCGGAATCGGTTTAGCTCAAAGCATAAGCCATTATCTTCCAAGGGATTTATATGCAATCAGACAGAATTGAAGAACTATAAGCATGATTCCCGGACATTGAAGCAGGTGAAAAAAGAGCTGAAGGAACTTAAGGAATTATTTAACGATAAGCTTAATGAGCAATTAACTGAAATCCGCAGTCAGGATAAATACCTGATCCAGAAATCAAAATATGCGGCGATCAATGACCTTTTATCTCATATATCGATCCAGTGGCTGGAAGTTTTAAATGCACTCAGCACTCAGATACATAACTGGGTGGAAGCCTATGAATGTGAAGAATTAACACCTGAGGGATTTCATCAGATACACCAGACTGTGGAAAATCAGATCAAGTATTTGAGGGATAAAGTACATTTTTTTAATCAATATCATAAAGCGGAGAGTTTAGCAAAAAAAGCTAATATTCACGATCTGATATCAGAATTGCAGACTGTCGTCCTGAAGGATGAAGAATCGAGCAATGTAAAGCTGAAAAATGAGGTTGAAAAAGATCTTGAGATCACAATTAACACAAATGAATTTAAGCAGGCATTACAGGAGATCATTAAAAATTCTTATGATGAATTTTTACTGAGAAAAATAGAAAAACCACAGATCAAGATCAAGTCAAAAATAATGGATAACAACTTGATAATCAGCATATTAGATAATGCGGGTGGGATTTCATTAGCTATAATGGACCGGATCTATGAACCATATTTCAGTTCACCAGATAAATCAGAAGCACCAGGTTTGGGATTATATATTAGTAAGATGATAATTGAAAAGGTACTAAAGGGATCAATCAAAGCCCGGAATCATAATTCTGGAGCATTATTTGAGATTTCTCTGCCGCTTGCAGAATAATTATATAATCTGATGGGTGAATTTAAGATAGTATCATCTTATCAGCCCAAAGGTGACCAGCCTGAGGCGATACGTGAATTGACCAGCGCAATTCTGGCTGGTGAAAGATATCAGACACTTCTGGGAGTGACAGGGTCCGGGAAAACATTCACCATTGCCCAGGTGATAGCTCAAGTTCAAAAACCTACCTTAGTAATTTCTCATAATAAGACACTGGCAGCCCAGCTATATGGAGAATTCATGCAATTATTTCCTGATAACGCAGTAGAATTCTTTATTTCATATTATGATTATTATCAACCAGAAGCCTATATCCCCGGTCGTGATATATATATAGAAAAAGATGCTGACATCAATAAGCAGATAGAGAAACTAAGATTACGGGCAACCATGTCACTGATGGAACGACGTGATGTGATCATAGTAGCCAGTGTAAGCTGTATATATGGATTAGGTACCCCTGAGAATTATCGGGAAGCACTTATTCGTCTGCGTAAGGGTGACGTGATCAAGCGGGATAAATTGCTGCGTCAACTGGTTAAAATACACTATGGTAGAAATGATGTAGCATTTGAACGGGGGACTTTTAGAGTTCGTGGTGATACTATAGAAATATATCCTGCTTATATGGAGCATTCCGTTCGGCTGGAATTTTTTGGTGATGAATTGGAGCAGATAACCCGCATAAATCCACTTGATAACAAAATCCTGGAAAATGTTGATGAATATCCAATTTATCCGGCAAATCATTTCATTACTACTTCCTCATCTTTGAACAGGGCAATAGGAACAATTAAAGAAGAGCTTAAACAGCGAGTGAATTATTTTGAAAACAATAATAAATTGATAGAAGCCCAACGGATTGAGCAGCGAACATTATTTGATATTGAGATGTTACAGGAATTAGGTTATTGTTCTGGAATAGAAAATTATTCACGTCATCTGGTGGGTACTAAGCCAGGTAATCCGCCCTATACACTTTTAGATTATTTCCCGGAAGATTTTCTGATGGTGATTGATGAATCTCATGCTAGCTTGCCGCAGATAAAAGCCATGTATAAAGGTGATTATTCCAGGAAAAAGAACCTGGTGGAATATGGATTCAGATTACCTTCCGCTTTTGATAACAGGCCTTTGAAGTGGGCAGAATTTGAGCAGAGAATGAAGCAGGTGATATTTGCTTCTGCCACACCTGCTGAATATGAGCTTGATAAATGTCAAGGGGTGATCGTGGAGCAGATCATCAGACCTACGGGTCTGCTTGATCCAGAGATAATAGTGCGACCAGTGGCAACGCAGGTGGACGATCTGATGGAAGAGATTCGACTGCGCAAACCTCTGCAGCAGAGAATACTGGTGACCACACTTACAAAAAGAATGTCAGAAGATCTTGCGACATACTTGAATAGGGCAAATATCAAAGCCCGTTATCTGCATAGTGAAATAAAGACAATGGAGAGATCAAATATTATCAGGGAATTAAGACTGGGTAAATTTGATGTTCTGATAGGAGTAAATTTATTGCGGGAAGGTCTGGATCTACCTGAGGTTTCTCTTGTAGCAATATTTGATGCAGATAAAACCGGATTTTTGCGATCAGTGCGTAGTTTGATCCAGACAGCAGGCAGGGCCGCTAGACATGTGGAAGGAAGGGTGATTTTTTATGCTGATAATATGACTGATGCAATTAAAACTGTATTGAATGAGACAAATCGCAGGCGAATCAAGCAACTTGCTTACAATCAAGAACATAACATCAAACCGGAATCTATCAAAAAAAATATTGACGAGATTATGACCTCCACAAGTGTGGCAGCCGGATACAGGGAAAAGAGTCCCAAAAAGGAAAAAGTAGATTTCAGAGAGTATCTGGAACTGAAATCAAAAGAGAATATTATCACCCTGTTGCGGAAGGAAATGAAAATAGCGGCTCGTGATCTTGATTTTGAACGGGCGGCAGAATTACGGGACAGGATAATCGAGCTTGAGGAAATTTAAGAACAGGAGTAAGAGGTTGATGGCATCTACAGATACTGAACCGCTGCTGTCCCCGACCAGAGGGGATTTTTTTTTAAACAGGAAAAGACCGGACAGGATCCGGGGCTTTTTTTTTGCACTACTGCTCCAATCTTAAATAACGCATTCAATTAACAACTATGAAATTAAATAATCCACGATAAATCGGAGGAAATCATGCCAGATAAGGTAGAAAAGAACCGCGATGGTCTTATCATCAAACAAGATGATACACCTTTGAAGATGCAGGTTGAAGTCAACGAAGTCAAATATGAAGGCGACTATCGCAAGACCCCAGTTTTCATTTTTCATGACTGGTGTAAGAAGTGCGGAATTTGTGTAGCATTTTGCCCCACGAAAACATTGGGTCGTAATCTTGACGGCTCACCATTTGTGGAGCATCCGGAAAAGTGTATTCACTGTGAAACCTGTGACAGACTATGTCCTGATTTTGCAATAACAGGAGCAAAAAGGTAAGGAAATTATGGAAAGAAACAAACCAGTATTAATGCAGGGAAATGAAGCTGTAGCACGGGGTGCCGTGGATGCAGGAATCAATTTTTTTGCAGGTTACCCGATTACTCCTTCAACCGAGATAACAGAATTCATGTCGCGGGAATTACCTCGCCGGGGTGGTGTATTTTTACAGATGGAAGATGAAATTGCCAGTATCTCAGCGATAATTGGTGCTTCATTAGCTGGTTCAAAAAGTATGACAGCGACCAGCGGTCCGGGAATTTCTTTGATGGCTGAGGGTATCGGCTATGCCAAAATGATTGAGCAACCATGTGTGGTTGTTAATGTAATGCGTGGCGGACCCAGTACAGGTTTACCAACTCAACCATCCCAGGCAGATATACAGCAGGCGCGCTGGTGTAACCATGGAGATGCTCCCGCAATCGCCCTTTATCCGCATTCTGTGCTGGAGTGTTATGAATTGACTATTCGGGCAGTAAACCTGGCTGAAAAATATCGTACCTGTGTGATGGTGCTATCTGATGCCATGCTGGGGCACATGCGTGAACCAGTATTATTACCTGATCTGGAAAAGGTGAAGATCATTGAACGCATCAAACCGACTATTCCTCCAGAATGGTATAAGCATTATCCTGATAATCCCAAATACAGGGCACCACTGGCATCATTTGGGGATGGTTATCGTTTTCATGTTACTGGTCTGGCACATGATGATCATGGTTTTCCCACAACACGACCAGATGAAGTTTCCGCAATGATGAATCGTTTAAAGAATAAAATTTCTCAAAATATAGATGATCTGGTACAGATAGAAGTATTTGGTGATGAAAGTGCCCGAGTGGCAATTTTTGCTGCAGGTATTACTGCCAGAGCAGCTAAGGCTGCCATAGAAATTGCCCATGATCATGGCAAAAAATTATTACTGGTGAGACCTCTCACAATCTGGCCCTTCCCGGATGAAGCAGTTCGCACATATCTAAGTGATAAAAAGCTGATCTTAATTCCAGAACTGAATCAGGGACAGCTTTCGATCGAGATCAAGCGAATATTAGGGAAATCGAAGAAAACTCGAAAAATAACGGAACTTCATAAGGTTACAGGGGAATTGATCACACCGGAAGAGATACTTACTGCCCTTAAGGAGGTGAATTAAAATGAAAAAAATACCTCAAAAAGAAATCCATAAATATTTACGGCATAATAAGAAATTTCCTCATGTCTGGTGTCCCGGATGTTCTGATGGCATAGTATTAGGTGCGACAATTAGAGCGATAGCAGAGATTGGCTGGGAAAAGGATGATTGTGCAATGGTTTCTGGTATCGGCTGTTCTTCACGGATGCCTGTTTATATAGATTTGAATACAGCTCATACTCTTCATGGCAGAGCATTAGCATATGCCACGGGTATCAAGATGGCAAAACCAGCTTTGAATGTAATCGTTGTTACAGGAGATGGAGATGCCAGTGCCATTGGTGGAAATCATCTGATACACGCCTGCCGGCGCAATATAAACCTTACTGTAATTTGCATAAATAACCATATTTATGGCATGACTGGCGGGCAGTATTCTCCCACTACACCCCATGGAGCCATAGCTACTACCATGCCCTTTGGCAACATTGACAATGAATTTGACCTCTGCAAACTCACGATTGGTGCCGGAGCCACTTTTGTAGCCCGTACAACAGCATATCATGCAATTGAGATGCAATCGATAATCAAAGCAGGATTTGAGCATAAAGGTTTTTCCTTTATAGAAGTAATGTGTGCCTGTCCAGTAATCTATGGCAAATTGAATAAACTGGGTAGTGCACCTCAGATGATGAAACAGTTAAGAGACAGCTATGTTCCGGTGAAGATATATGATAAATTGAATGATGATGAGAAAAATGACCAGTTGCCACGAGGAATTTTTAATAATGTAGAAGCCCCAGAATATTCCGAAAAATATGCTGAGCTGGTGAAATCGCTTCAACCTAAGCAAGGAGAGAGTGATGAGTAATCATAAAGGAACCATCAAGAAACAGGTAAGATTAAGTGGTAGTGGAGGACAGGGTTTATTAACAGCAGGTTTGATCCTCTCAGAAGCAGCGACCCTGCAAGGTTTAAATGTTACTCAAACTCAAAGTTATGGAGCTGCATCACGGGGTGGTTCTTCAAGATCAGATGTGGTTATCAGTAATGAGCCAATATTTTTTCCTGAAGCTACCCATTTTGATTCTCTGATAGCATTAACACAGGAATCCTGCGATAAGTTTTTTCCTAATTTGCGAGATGGAGGTGTACTGATCATTGATACGATTTTTGTGAAAAACTACACCATTACCGATCAGAAGATCTATGCACTGCCATTTACTCAAATTGCAATAGAAAAACTTGGTTCCAGTTTACCTACTAATATAATGGCTCTAAGTTTTCTTGTGAGAGTTACAAATATAGTAACTGAGAAGTACTTGAAGGAAGCTATAAAAGCGTTTAAACCTGAATTTAGTGAATCAAATCTTAAGGCTATGAAATTAGCATTTAAACTTGCTGATGAATATGGTGAATCCAATCAGGAAAAAGTATGATCAAAAAAGTCAGTCATATTGGAATAGCAGTAAAAAATCTGCAGGAAGCAATA
Organism: Candidatus Stygibacter australis; assembly: GCA_030765845.1. NCBI lineage: Bacteria > Pseudomonadati > Candidatus Cloacimonadota > Cloacimonadia (SeqCode) > Cloacimonadales (SeqCode) > Candidatus Stygibacter > Candidatus Stygibacter australis. Next base: position 31,430 of record JAVCDJ010000179.1, on the reverse strand, counting down.
GCAGTTTATCAAAAACTGGGACTGGAAGTAGAAGGAATTGAGACTGTGGAAAGCCAAAAAGTACGAGTGGCATTTCTACCGGTCGGTAAAGAAGTACGGATTGAATTATTGGAACCCACATCAGATGATAGTCCGATTGCCAAATTTATAGAGAAAAAGGGTCAAGGTATCCATCATATAGCATTGGCAACAGATAATATTGAGAATGAGCTGAAGATGGCAGAAGAGCAAGAACTGAGTCCATTGGATAAAGTACCCCGTCCTGGAGCGCATCATGCATCCATAGGATTTTTACATCCCAGAGCGATGAAGGGAGTCCTATTGGAATTATGTCAGGAAAAAGACGGTTAATATTCTCAAATAAAGACCAGTCTGATCAGCCTGGTCTTTTTTCTTAATTATAAATCAATTAGTGGATAATTGGAGGTAATATGGCAGTTGAAAATAAAATTGCCGACCTTAGAAGCCGGCGGGAAAAAGCAAAGCTTGGTGGAGGTGAAAAAAGGATCGAAGCCCAGCATGCAAAAGGAAAACTTACTGCCAGAGAGCGGATAGAAGTACTGGTGGATACTGACAGCTTCGAAGAATTTGATATGTTTATTGAACATACCAGCCATGATTTTGGGATGGAAAAGAAGAAATTTGCTGGTGATGGCGTTGTAACCGGCTGCGGAACAATAGATGAGCGAATAGTATTTATATTTGCTCAGGATTTTACGGTAACTGGTGGTTCTCTTTCCAAAACCCATGCCGAGAAAATCTGTAAAGTGATGGATATGGCAATGAAGATGGGAGCTCCCATGATCGGGTTGAATGATTCTGGTGGAGCGAGAGTGCAGGAAGGGGTAGATGCGCTTAGCGGATATGCATCCATATTTTATCGTAATGTACGCGCATCAGGAGTGATCCCTCAAATCTCAGCTATTATGGGTCCTTGTGCTGGTGGAGCAGTATATTCTCCAGCAATAACTGATTTCATTTTTATGAACCAGCAGACCAGCTACATGTTTGTAACTGGTCCTAAAGTAGTAAAAACTGTATTAAATGAGGAAGTTACAACAGATGCCCTGGGAGGGCCGGAAGTTCACAGTAGAAAAAGTGGCGTAGCCCATTTCGTCAGTGATACAGAAGAGGAAACCCTATTATTGATCAGGAAGTTGATCAGCTATATACCATCTAACAATATGGAAGAACCTCCCTATACCAAAACTCATGATCCGATAGACCGGAATTGTGATCAATTAGCCAGCATCATGCCTGAAAATGCCAATAAACCTTATAATATTCTGGATATTATTGAAACCATAGCAGATAATCATGAATTTCTGGAGGTTGCCCGTAATTTTGCCCAGAATATTGTAGTTGGTTTTGTTCGCATGAATGGACATTCTGTGGGAATAATAGCAAATCAGCCAAGAGTTCTTGCTGGAGTGCTGGATATTAATGCCTCTGTAAAAGCTGCCCGTTTTATTCGTTTTTGCGATGCCTTTAATATTCCACTGGTTGTCCTGGAGGACGTGCCGGGTTATCTACCGGGATCAAATCAGGAGCATAATGGGATAATCCGTCAGGGAGCTAAGATCCTCTATGCTTTTGCCGAAGCCACAGTGCCCCGTATTACAATTATTCTCAGGAAAGCATATGGTGGTGCATATTGTGTGATGAACAGTCGTGAGATGGGAGCTGATCTGGTTTATGCCTGGCCCACAGCAGAAATAGCTGTAATGGGACCTGCTGGTGCTGTGGAAATCGTTTTTCGTAAGGATGTTGCTGAAGCTGCTGATCCGGCAGGAATGAAAAAAGAGAAAGAAGATGAATATCGAGAGAAATTTGCAAATCCTTATGTTGCAGCCAGTAAAGGCTATATTGATGATGTTATAGAACCTTCCCAAACCAGATTCCGTATCATTCGTGCTATGGAAATGCTGGCTACCAAAAGAGGAAGTAATCCACCTAAGAAACATGGCAATATACCGCTATAGACAGGATAGTTTATGAAATGTAATAATTTTCTGATATTGTTAATGATATTGGTCATCTCACAATTTTTGCAGGCAGATGCTGAATTGAATAGTAGTATGACACTTATTCAAATTTCAGAAGAATCTGAAATCCCTGTAAGAAAGATGATTGAATATCTTGATCTGGATATTGATACAAATACTCACACTCCAATCAGAGACTTTAATTGCAGCAACAGTGATATTCAGAAGGCAGTAAAAATGTATTCTGAAGGTAGAAAAAGATACTATCTGGGGATTGTAATTGTAGGTATGGGAACAGTATTTGCCAGTTTAATTTTAGTGGCACTGATCATTGCCCAATTACGCCATCTGGATAGAAAGAAAGCTCATAAACCACAAGCGGTATCTGAATATTCTACTTCAGGACTGGGAACTATTGAAGAAGATAATATTATAGCGGCAATTGTCACTACTATACGTCTTCATGAACTGGAAGTTGAAGAAAATAATAAATTGCTGCTTACCTGGAAACGTGCCCCACTTAGTATGTGGAAAGCGTCAAACTATATACCAATGAATGAAGTTGATCCCTCAAGGAGGAATTAATGAAAAAGTATAAACTCACCATAAATGAAAAAGAATATGATACAAGGATTGTTGATTATTCATCAGATAGGGTGATTGTAAAAGTCAATGGTCATGATTTTGAAGTAGATATTGATACAGAAGCCCAGAAAGTAACTAAAATAATCCGTGCACCCAAAAAATCACCTGATCTGGAAATACTCAGTTCACATGAGAAAAAACCGGTATCAGTATCTCCTGGAACCGTAACTTCTCCGATACCAGGACTTGTGATCTCGATCAAGGTAGCCGTTGGTGATACGGTGGCAAAAGAAGATACAATTATTATTCTGGAAGCGATGAAAATGGAAAGTGAGATAGCATCTACTGCCTCTGGTACAGTGAAAAAGATATTTGTGAAAGAACAGCAGAGCATTCAGGAAAATGACCCGATCATCGAAGTCGGTTAAGAGCGGGAGCTAAATTATGTCCGAATTTCTCAGTTTCTTTTCTACTACCGGATTTTATCACTTATTCCAAAGTGACAGCTATCTTTATCTGATAATGATGGCTATAGGGATATTTTTTATTTACCTGGGAATAGCAAAAAATTATGAACCTCTCCTGCTGGTACCTATTGGTTTTGGAATTATCATCGGTAATATGCCGGGTGCTGGTGCATATGGCGTTTACACTGAAGGCTCAGTTTTCAATATCCTCTATCTGGGAGTTAAGCTGGGATTTTATCCCCCCCTGATATTTCTGGGAATTGGTTCCATGACGGATTTCTCCACTTTGATAGCCAATCCCAAGCTGATACTATTAGGTGCAGCAGCTCAGTTTGGTATTTTTGTCACTTTCATTGGCGCATTACTGCTCGAATTCAATGTATTTGAAGCTGGGGCGATCGGTATCATTGGTGGAGCTGATGGTCCCACATCCATATTCCTTTCCACAAAGCTGGCTCCCCATCTGCTGGGTCCGATTGCAATTGCTGCCTATTCCTATATGGCTCTGGTGCCAGTGATCCAGCCCCCAATAATTAAATTACTCACCACATCGAAAGAAAGAAAAATCCGCATGAAAACTCCCAGACTGGTCACCAAGAAGGAAAAGATATTTTTTCCAGTGATTGGCTTTATTATAACCATACTGATCGCTCCAGGAGCGGTTCCACTTCTGGGTATGTTGTTTTTTGGTAATATTCTCAAAGAATCGGGAGTTACTGAACGCCTGGCTCGCACAGCCAGTAATGCGATAATAGATATTGTAACCATACTGTTGGGTATTTGTGTGGGTGCCAGCACGCAGGCGATAAGAATGGTGAATGGGGTAAATATGGGATTTCTCACAGCCAACTCCATTAAAATATTTGCTTTGGGAGCTTTCAGCTTTTGCATTGCCACTGCTACCGGTGTGATATTTGCTAAATTAATGAATATTTTCCTCAAAGACAAGATCAATCCCATGATCGGTGCTGCCGGCGTGAGTGCTGTGCCAGATAGTGCCCGGGTAGTACATCATCTGGGTCAGCAGCATGACCGCAGTAATTTTCTGCTCATGCATGCAATGGCTCCTAATGTAGCCGGAGTGATAGGATCTGCTGTAGCTGCCGGTGTTTTTCTGGGGATTCTGGGTTATTAATAGATAAAATATACGAGACAGTAATGACCTGCCCTTATCATTTCAGACTACTAAATGCTTGCCAGATAATGGAGAATAATTAATAGTGCCTGAAGAAAATTTAATTGAGGTTTCAAGTATGAAAAAAGAACTTATGCTCGCTGTACTTATCGATGCTGATAATATCACATATAAAAATATCAAGGGTATGATACAGGAAATTGCCAAATATGGCGTTCCCACTTTCAAACGCATTTATGGTGACTGGACTAAACCAACCCTTAAGGGCTGGAAAACAGTACTTCTGGAAAATGCCATTACACCAATCCAGCAATATTCATATACAGTAGGAAAAAACAGCTCAGATTCAGCCATGATAATTGATGCCATGGATATTCTTTATTCCGGTAAGGTCGATGGTTTTTGCCTTGTTTCCAGTGACAGCGATTTCACTAGGCTGTCGATCAGGCTGCGTGAAGCCAGTATGTATGTGATCGGTATTGGTGAGAAGAAGACACCGGAACCCTTTATTGCTGCCTGCGATAAATTTATCTACTTGGAGATCATCACAAGAGATGAACCAGAGATAAGCAGCAGCACCAAAACAACTGCTCACGTAAAACCCAAAGAATCGATATCCAAGATAGACAGCAGACTGATAAAACTAATAGCAGGTTCAATTGATGATCTGGCAGATGATGACGGCTGGGCATTCCTTGGTGATGTAGGAAATCTCATCCTCAAAAAGAAGCCAAACTTTGATCCTCGTAATTATGGCTTCCTGAAACTTACACCGCTCATAAAATCACTGGGTAAATTCCAGATTGATGAAAGAACCACAGAAAACCGCAATATAAAACATGTCTTCATCAGGAATAAAGTATCAAAATAACCTGAGGGTGACAGATCAGAATCTACATTATTAATATGAAAAAGAAATACCAGATCATTTTCTTAATTTTTCTGACCTTGTTTTACTCTACCCTGATGCATGCTGTTGAATGGCAAAAAATCGGTAATGGTCTGGAATATGGCAAGTTCGAACTGGCAGTATCCAGCTCTTCTGGTAATTCCACCGTGGATATTGTGAGAATTGATCCTGCCCAATATGATTTTGATCTTCTCCTTGCCAGCGAACATGAAAATAAAAAGAGAACTATTGAAAACTGGGCTTTAGATTTTGGGTTTATCGGAGCGATAAATGCCGGAATGTTCCAGACTGATCACATTACTGGCACAGGCTATCTGACTAATTACCAACACAAAAATAATCCTTTCAGACACTCTACTTACAAGATGTACTTTGTCTGTAATCCCAAAGAAGAAGGTTTGCCCGAAGCACAAATGATCGACTGGCAGCAGCCGGGAGCTCCTGAATTGATAGGCAAATACAATTCTGCTCTGCAGTGCATTCGCATGATCGCATCAGGGGGCAAAAATGTCTGGAGTAAACAAACAGATAAGTGGAGTGAAGCTGCTCTCGGTCAAGATATAGAGGGCAATATCCTTTTCATCTTCTGTCGTTCTCCTTACACAATGCACGAACTGATCAATCTCCTGTTGCAGCTCCCTCTTGATCTTGATAAAATGATGCACCTCGAAGGTGGTCCAGAAGCTTCCAGTTATATCGAAACTGAAGAATTCCATCTCAGATGTGCAGGAACTTTTGAATCAGGTTTCTTTGATAACGAAGACCAGCAATCATTCTGGCAAATCCCCAATATAATAGGATTCAGAAAGAGATAGATCATTCATCAAGCTTTATCAGCTGAAAATTTGCATTTCCTAATCCAAATTTTTGAGCATATTATATAAGTGCATGTGCACCGCCGAGTATTTCCAGGTCCCTCCTTCGCTTACGCTGCCAAGGCTACGGAACGATCTGCGAGGGGTGCAGATAACGACCGTTGTCATCCAATCCCTGAAAATGTAATTTGCTGCTAATAACTGCCATAGTTCTCGCCCCTCTTCCGGGATACCACCCGCAGTGCAGGTCCTACTTAAATTGATTTACAAAATCCACAAAAATATGACCAATATGACATATAAGACCTATAAGTCCTGTAATTTGTATCTTCTTAGCCTTTAAAGCGGAAATGAAGCTGAACAACAAAGCACGTAGTGACATTTTAATGTGAGTACGTGCTTTGTTGTTCAGGGTTAGGGGTGGGACTTGTCTGGGAAGCAGGGAGGAGATGTGCGGTATGAGGGGATTTGGGCTGTCGTGATACATTTTATAAGGGGTGTTACACAATATGTTCAGTTTGGTGGATTTTGTGTCATGTGGGTTGGTTTTATTTGATCGACCATTGCGGAGGTGCAGGCACCATGCGCAAGGTCTTGGTTGGGTAAAATAAGAAAAGGCTTGACCTATTTGGTTAATTGACCAAATAGGTTTTTTTGTATTTATAGAACAAGGAGAGAATAATGGCTGAACATAAATGTGGATGTAGTGAAGGGACAGGAAGCTGCAGTTGTGAAAGTTATGAAAAGGAAGCCATGATATTTAAGGCAATGGGGCATCCCTCAAGGCTTAAGATGATCATAGCGCTATCTGAAGGTCGCAGATGCGTATGTGAATTACAGGAGCTGGTGGGATCAGATATATCTACTGTATCGCGGCATTTGAATGTGCTGAAAGAGAATGGGATAGTTAGTTTTGAGAAAGAAGGTAATTATTATTATTACCGTTTAATGATGCCCTGCATACTTGATTTCGTAAGTTGTATAAAAGACGAAGGGGGCTGCAATTGTTCAAGTGGTTAGAAAATCTTATCTGGCTGCTGGTAGAGAATGTATTTGGACTGGAGCGAGGCAGTAATCTGGCAGGGAGTGTACATTTCTTTTTTTATGATGTGATCAAGATATTGATCCTGTTATCGCTGATGATCTTTTTGATCTCTTATGTACGGAGCTATTTTCAGACGGAGCGTACTCGCCGGATAGTGAGCAAATTTCGCGGTATTCAGGCAAACTTCATGGCTTCGCTGCTGGGGATAGTAACACCCTTTTGTTCATGTTCATCGGTACCTTTATTTATAGGTTTTGTGGAAGGAGGAATTCCACTGGGGGTAACTTTTTCATTTTTGATCACCTCACCAATAGTAAATGAGGCGGCATTTGTGATCTTGCTGGCATCCTTTGGAGTGAAGACAGCTCTTCTGTATGTAGTGTGCGGAGTGCTGATCGGCACTTTGGGTGGATATTTGATCGGCAGGCTTAAGCTGGAAAGATATGTGGAAGAATATGTGTGGAAGCTGCAAATGGGGGTTGGTGAAGAGATCAAGCAGAATCAAAAGGATCGATTTGCCTTTGCCCTGTCGCAATTGAAGGAGATCGTGGGACGTATCTGGATATACTTATTAATAGGTATAGGAATAGGGGCGGCAATTCACGGCTGGGCACCTGAGGAAATACTGGCACGCTATGCGGGACCAGAAAATCCTTTAGCAGTGATAGTTGCGGTGATATGTGGAATTCCCTTATATTCCAATGCTTTGGGGGCAATTCCGATTGCTGAGGCATTGATAGGAAAAGGAGTGGGATTAGGAACCGCACTGGCATTTCTGATGGCAGTGACGGCATTATCACTGCCGGAAATGATAATCCTGCGGAAGGTGATCAAGGTGAAGCTGATAGGGGCTTTTTTAGTGATCACGGGAATTGGGATAATTCTGGTGGGCTATTTATTTAATGCGATATATCAATATTTATAATATATAAGGAGTAATAAATTATGGAAATCAAAATTTTAGGAAGTGGTTGCAAGAAGTGTCATCAATTGGAAAAGAATGTGAGGGATACAGTGGAGAAGCTGCAAATTGCAGCAGACATTGAGCATGTAAGTGATATTGAGAGAATAATCGGTTATGGTGTGATGAGCACCCCGGCATTGGTGGTGAATAATAAAGTGGTATCAACAGGTAAGGTACTTAAGGATAAGGAACTGGAAAAACTGCTGGGAAGTGAATAACTATGCTTGAGAATATTGCTGCGGCACTATATGGAGCACCAGTAGGGGCGATTTTTGCTTCACTGGTCTGGGGGATCATGAGCGTATTGCTAAGTCCCTGTCATCTATCGAGCATACCGCTGGTGATAGCATATATAAACCGTCAGGAAGGTCTGAAGCCCAGGGAAGGATTTATTATAGGATTGTTTTTTTCTTTGGGTATACTGGTTACTTTAGTGTTGATGGCAGTTTTATCTTTTCTGGTGGGGATACTGCTGGGTCCAGTACAGATAATTTTTCAGATATTCGTGAGTTTACTGCTGGTACTTGCAGGATTATATTTTCTGGAACTGCTGCCCTTTAGTATTGGAATGGAAATGATAGACCGGCGGATAACCAAAAATCGTTACTGGAATGGATTTTATCTAGGGCTATTATTAGGGATAGGACTGGGAGTTTGTGCCCTTGCCTTTATGGCACCAGTGCTGAGCATCAGCATCAGCAGTTTTGAGAGTATGCCCTTATTCAGTATTGGACTGGTGCTGGCATTTATTATTGGTCATTGCGGTATAATCGCAGGAGCAGGAGGATTTCTGGAAGTTATCAAGAAACTGCTGCGCTGGAATAATCAGTCATCCGGTACGACCTATATTCGGAGGATAAGCGGAATATTACTGATAATAGCCGGAATATTTAATGTGATAAAAAATGTATTTTAAAGGAGATAAGAGATGAGGCAGATAATATTACTGGTCTTATTATTTATAATGGCTGCTGTTTTATGGTCTGAGGAAGTTGCAATACAGGACACAGTAATGCAGGATACATTGAGTGTGGCAAAGCCAGTGGTGACATTTTTGGAATTTGGCTCAACCACCTGCATACCCTGCAAGATGATGGAAAAGGTGATGGAAGAAGTTCGAGTAGATTATGGGGATAAGGTGGAAGTGATCTTTCACAATGTAAATGAGGAAAAAAAACTTTCAGGTGAATATGGAATAAAGATGATCCCTACACAGATATTCCTTGACTCTGAGGGCAAAGAATTCCATCGTCACATTGGATATTATCCGACGGAAGAAATTGCCAAGGTATTATTAGAAAGAGGGATCGCACCAGACGAAAAGCAATAATTACAAAAAAATAATAATATCCTGGGAGAATATTTAGCAGGAGTATTGCAAGTATTGGAATGAATTATGCTTAAATAATGGAGTATGAGAAAAGAATAGAAATAAATCGGAGGGTAAGGATGAAAAAATCATTACTTGTTTTACTCATAATTTTCTTAACCTTAGTTATAAACGCTGAGGTAATAGAGATCAATGGCAATGGATTAAGCGTAAACGTAATCAATTCAAATGAAGCTTCCAGTGAATTAGAGCTGCAATTAGGCAGTTTTAATCGTGAAGCTGTAATGATCGATGGCGAGACGTGTTGGCGTGTAGGATTAAATGGAGAGAGTCGTACAAGTGAAGCCGGAAGTCCAGAAGTAGCTCGTATAGTGCGTAATCTGGCAATATCAGATGCTGGATTGATGGAAGTTAATGTCATATCAAGCGAATATGTGGAATATGAGATGAATATTGCTCCCAGCAGGGGGATAATGTCTCGTAGTATTGATCCTTCCACAGTTCCTTTTGAATTTGGTGCACAATATACTGAAGATGCCTTTTATCCAGAAAGCATTGCCAGTTTACAGACACCATATATATTTAGAGATGTGCGTGGGATAGCGGTTAATATAATGCCGATGCAGTATAATCCTGTAAGTGGAATACTGCGGGTGTACACAAATGTTACTTTTTCCATAGTCAATATTGGCACAGATACGGTAAATATTAAAGAAAGTCATATTTCTTTCCGTCCGGAATTCGTAACATTATATGAAAGAGAATTTATAAACTGGAATGAATATATCTCAACAACCCGTTATGATCAGATAAGTGAGACAGCAGGCAGAATGATCGTGATCAGTTATCCTGATTTTATGGATGAGATGCAGCCTTTTGTGGACTGGAAAAATGCCAAGGGAATTCCAACCACATTGGAAGATGTGAGTGTTATCGGTAATAATTCTACAAGTATTCAGAATTTTATTACTTCAGAATATGAAGCTGGAGATGGACTTGTGTGGATACTTTTAGTTGGAGATGGCACGCAATTAGCAACCAAGAGTTATTCAGGAGCTGGTGGAGATCCTCAATACACTTATTTAGAGGGAAATGATAATTATTCAGAGATATTTATAGGCAGATTTTCCGCTGAGACAGAAGCACAGGTGGAAACTCAAGTTGAGCGGTCAGTATATTATGAGCGTGATGTAATAGATGGAGACTGGATGCAGAAGGGTGTAGGAATAGCTTCTTCTCAGGGATCTGGTCAAGGACATTATGGAGAAGCAGATTACGTGCATATAGGATATATCCGTGATGATCTTATAGATTATGGATATCTGGAAGTAGATGAGATATATGATACTAATGGCGGAAATGCTACAATGGTGGCAAATGCCTTAAATGAAGGTCGCGGAATAATCAATTATTGTGGTCACGGCTCTAATACGAGCTGGGTATCTACAGGATTTTCTAATACTCATGTGAATGCCCTTACAAATGATTATATGCTTCCCTTTATAAGTTCTATTGCCTGTGTAAATGGTAATTTTACGTCTACTACCTGTTTTGCTGAAGCCTGGATGCGTGCTACTAATGGTGATGCACCTACAGGAGCTACTGCAATTTTTGCGTCTTCAATTAATCAAAGCTGGGCACCACCTATGTATGCACAGGACGAATCGATAGATTTGATGATTGCAGATGAATTGAACACCTTAGGTGGATTATGGTTTAATGGTGTATCATATATGATCGACGAAAGTGGTGATGTTGCCATGGCAAAGACCTGGCATATATTTGGAGATCCATCATTGCAGGTGAGGACAATGACACCTTTGGCAATGGAAATCGAGCATCTGCCTACAGCATTTATTGGTTTACCAGATTTTGAAGTAGTTACGGATGCACCTGGAGCCATGTATTGCCTGAGTTATGAAGGAATGATAATTGATAATGGATATGCTGATGAGAATGGAGAATTTGTGATTGATATGACAAATACTCCTGCCATGCCGGCAGACCTTGATCTTGTAATTACTGCCTATAATAAAATTACTTCTGAAGAGATTATTCAGTTGCTGCCTAATGAAGGTCCATATCTACTTTTACATTCCTTTGATATTAACAGCAATGGTGATGACGTGATCGATGCTGGTGATACAGTGGAGATTAGCCTTAATATCGAAAACCTTGGTAGCGAGCAGGCAACAAATACTGTAGTGAGTATTGCTATTGATGATGAGTATATCACGATAACTGATGGAGAAGAAGTATTAGGTGATGTAGCATCAGAGGAACTTTTAAATCTGGAAGATATTTTTAGTTTTGATGTATCTGATGATATTAATTTTGGTCATCCCTTTGAAGTAACAGTAACGATGAGCTGTGATGAAGCAGAGTGGATAGAAATTTATATGCTGGCGAGTTATGCACCTCCAGGACTTTGGATCACTCCGGGGGACCTTAATTTTGAGATCATTCGGGGAGAAAACGGAGAAGATCAGATAGAAATCTCCAATTACCGCACAGATCCCGTATTTTACAGTTTACGTACAGAAGCAGTTACTGGAAGAAGTATTGAAAACTCAGAAGTGACCTGTAATACACATCATTTTGAACCCGGCGAGATAATCACCTGGACATTCAGCGTTACTAATAACAGCGTTGATGATGAATGGGTACAGGGATTAATGATAGGTTTTCCTGATGGAGTGAATATAACCGGAGTAACTGATTTTGTGGGTGGCTCTGGCGGACCTTTGGAATGGGACGGCGTAAGTGGAGACGGAGTTGACGTAAACTGGTATGGTGAGACACAAAATGGATATGGCAGATTGCGTGATGGAGAAACAGCAACTTGTGATATAGATATTGAGATCAATCCTGGTTATACTGGTGGCATGATCCTTGAATGGCGTATAAATGGCGATGGCTATGGTCAAGAACCTCATGATCTGTTTGGTGAGATTGAGATGACATATCCTCTGAGCTGGATATTGTTAAGTGAGATAGAAGGTGAACTTGGTTATGGTGAGGCCTCAATTATCGATGTTACTATCAATACCGAGGACATGGAAATAGGTTTACATGAGTGTGAGATAGTTATCACTGATAACCGTTTGGAAACCAGAATTCCAGTTACCGTGGAAGTTCTCGAACCCATAGAGACAGATGAAGATGAAGTAAGTTCAGCTTTTGATATAGGAAATTATCCTAACCCATTCAATCCTGTAACAGATATCAAGTTTAATATGCAGGAAGCGGGAATAGTAAATTTAACTATTTATAATATCCGTGGACAAATCGTAAAAACTCTTATTTCAGGAACTCAGGAAGCTGGTGAGCACTCAGTAATCTGGCAGGGTAGAGATGATTCCGGAAAACCTGTAAGTAGTGGTGTATATTTTTATAAGTTCAGCACCAGTGATTATACAACTACGAAAAAAATGGTATTAATGAAGTAATAAAATTATCCTTGGAAATAGAAGCAGCCCCGTTCTGGAAAGGACGGGGCATTTTTATTGTCTACAAAATTGTCAACAAAACTTACAGGGTGTAAAGAAAATAATAGACAGAAAATATATAAAAGCGGGAAATTGTATAGCTGATCAATGAGAGGATTAGTAGTCAGGCAAGAGCTACTTAAAGTAAATTTTTATTGACAGCATTTCATAGATGTCCCTTAAATGGCATCAGGAGATAAGAGATATGAACTTAGAGTGTTGGAAAGAAGGTGAAGGTATGAAAAAGATAGATAAATTATTTCACTTCTATTAAAATTAAAGAGAATTTCGAAAAGTGGAACATATTCTGCTATAGAATATATTATATCAAAAAAAGAAAGTATCATCAATAAGGAGGAAGAATGTTGATGAAGTTCAAGAACCAAAAAGGATTTAGTTTGATTGAGTTGTTGGTAGTGGTAGTAATTATTGCTATCCTTGCCGCAATCGCAGTACCGATTTACATGAGTTATGTAAACAAGGCAAGAGCTACTGAAGCTCAGAGTGCTATCGCAGCAATCCGTAGTGCTTTTCGTGTACAGTATCAGACATTTGGCACAACAGAAGGTTATGCCGTAGAAGATGCATTAATTGACGCAAAATTAGGTAACGCAACCGAAAAGAACTGGGAATTTGAAGTTATCGGAAATCCCCCATCAAAGTACATAGGTACTTCTACAAGTGATTTTCCAGCAGGGGAAGGAAAACAGGTATGGTATGATGTAGAGGAAGCTTTGTATCACGGCTACGGAATCGATCAGGAAGAGCAAGAAGAAGAAAACATCGATTAATCGGAGGCAAGCTTTGACTATAAAGGAATTACTACAATTTACAGCAGATGCAGGAGCATCGGATCTTCATATTAGTGCTGGCTCCGTACCAATGGTGCGAGTTTATGGACGGATGAAGAAGCTGAATATGCCAGTAATGAGTCAAGATGATGTTGATGAGCTAATATTCTCAACCATGAATGAGAGTCAAAAGACCCTTTTTATGGAACGGCTGGAATTTGATTTTTCCACAAAACTGGATGATCAGACTCGATTTCGTGTAAATGCCTTTCATCAAGTGAATGGAAGGGCATGTGCTTTTCGAGTAATTCCGAATGAGATAAAAAGTTTGGAAGAGCTTCATCTTCCGGAGATATTATCAAGGCTTGCATTACGCCAGAAAGGTTTGATACTGGTTACGGGTCCGACAGGTAGTGGCAAATCAACCACATTGGCTACAATGATAGACCATGTGAATGAGAAGAAGCAGTGCCACATTATTTCTATTGAAGACCCGATCGAGTTTGTGCATACGAGTAAGAATTCGCTGGTAAATCAGCGTGAATTAGGTCATGATACATGGTCATTTACTGCAGCATTGCGTTCTGCCCTGCGTGAGGATCCGGATGTGATCCTGGTGGGTGAGATGCGTGATCTTGAGACGGTGTCTTTGGCACTGACTGCTGCAGAGACAGGTCATCTTGTAATGGCAACACTGCATACATCAAGTGCAACAAAATCAATAGACCGTATAATTGACATGTTCCCTAAAGAACAACAGGGGCAGATACGATCCATGTTATCAGAATCTTTGCAGGCAGTAGTGGCACAGACCCTATTACCCCGTAAAGATATTGATGGACGTATTCCTGCACTGGAGATCATGATAGCTAATGCAGCTGTGCGAAATCTGATTCGCGAAGAAAAAACATACCAGATACCTTCAGTAATCCAGAGTGGGACCAAAGAAGGTATGCAAACCGTAGATCAATCATTATACAATCATGTAATGAACGGATTGATCGATAGGACCGTAGCGGAACAGGTTGCAGATAATCCCAAGATGTTTGCGACCGGCGTAGGTTTCTAAATGAATAAAATAGTAGATATACGTAATGAATCTGGCTTTGGATTGATTCACGTATTAGCGGTGACGCTTATAGTATCAATAGCTATACTGGGATTGTTCATGTCAATTGAATACGCCCGGGCACAGGCGGATTTGCATTATCATACCCGCAGTGCTTTGCTAATTGCTCAAGGTTACCTTGAGGAAATCAAGTATAACAACAAGAGTAATGGTATTTACTCGAGACCAAGAGTACAACCAGGAACAGAATCTGTAACCCTGGAGAATTATAAGGGTAAGTTAACCACTGCAATCGTGACCATTGAATCATCAATAATTGGCAATCCCTACGGTTTAGTAGGATACAATCGCGATTATGTCAAGATTTATGTCAGGTGGAAAGAAAACCCAACCTCGAGTATGACCAGTATTCAGAACAAAAGCCATAGTATAATGATACAGGAAGATTACTACTGGAAAAGGAGTAGCATCTAATGTTTAATAAAATACATAACGAAAGTGGTATTTTGTTACCGGACATAGTTGCTTCGCTACCTTTAGGAGTTATAGTATTCGCAGTTTTGGCGATGTCAGTGCTTAATTTCACTGCAGCCTATCAGGACTTAAAAGAGTACACAAAACTCCAGGATGATCTTTTTCACGCGATTGAGACAATCCGATATGGCTATGTTCAACGTGGCATCAATACTAACAGTCAGGCATTGAGCGGATTATTATCCGCCAATCAAACGACAATAGGTGGCAATGGAAACTCGATAACCATGAAAATCGATACAAATCCGCAGTTTCCGATAGAGAGTCAAGTTTCTATCGATGGCAGTGGAGCAATGAAGATTCGTGGTAATTATGGTGCAACCATGTTTTCATCACCATTAACTAATTCCCGAGATATATGGATATTCCCTGAAGGGAGTACGCGAATAAACGGAGTGCTAAAATATCGAATAATAAATAATGACTCGGCTTTCACCCCACTGAAAGTTGATAATAATGGTAATGTACGCTTAATTGGAATCAATCTGGAAGCACAGGTACGCTTTCGCGAGCGTAGTAATGGTCAATCGGCGGATGATGATCTGCGCATGAATACAAAATCAATTAAATACAGCACAAAAGTATTCATGGGTAATACTCCCACCGAACTGGTCATTTAAAGGCAGGAGGCAAAAATGAAAAAACTTTTATTAAGTGAAAAAGGTGCTGTCCTGTTATTAAGTGCTTCTGTAATTGTAATTTTAATTGCGAGCATTTCCACGATCTCAATGATGGGTCTGATTCGTTTTGATAATATGAAGATACAATATGGAAATGATATACTTCAAGCGGAAACCTTGTTGAGATCAGAGCAAATGCGTACAAATATAATAATGCAGCTAAATCCTGCATTGTTTCCTAACAGTGATCATGATGTAGAAATTAAGAATGGAGAAAGGAGAACTACCTATAAAATTGATAATCAGCCAGTTTTCAACAATGGTAGAGTGCGGATTGGTCCAACCTTGATCAAGGTGAAACGTGGGCGTGCTTCTGAAAGCAGCAGCGACATCATGAAAAAGTCACCAGTTCGCAGATACGCTGAGAGTCAATTATCAGGTAGAAGTCTTGCTCAATATCAGTATTATACCATGTGGGAAGCATCTGAAAACGACGAATACACAGGACAGGATCACGTGAGATTTTATGGTCCTGACGTAATGAATGGACCAGTGCACAGTAATGATGACATCTGGATTCGTCAGACAACTGGTGGAAATAATGGTGGCTGGCCCACGTTCAATGCCCTGGTGACAACTTATGGCAGGATCATGGACTATTCCACTGGATTACCAGCAGTCAACTCAGCACCCATGGACCAAGTTTTCCCGGGTGGCTATGTTGAAAATGCTTCTTATATTAATATTTCTGCGGGAACCGCTATCGAGATCAGGACTAATGGTTATTTGCTGGATAGTTCTATTGATCGTGATATCTGTTTTGTGAAGATAAATGGTTCAAATGCAACCTGCAGATATGCTGATATCATCACTGAGCGTGATACATTTATGGTCCGTAACACATTCCCTGATAGAATTCCCCCAAATTTCTCAGTTGGAGATTCCATCTGGACGAATTATATTGATGTGAAAACAATTGAGTGGGATATTGGTACATTTAACATCCCTCTGGTAGATCAATCAGCGTTTGTGTATTGTCAACTGTGGATAGAAGGCAACGTAGCAGGCAAAATGACCTGGGGTTGCGCAGACACGATCTTTATCACCAGTGATTTGACCTATAGCAGCGTAGCACCTGGAGAACCTCCAGATGTGGGTGTGAATGTTGATATGTTAGGTCTGGTATCAGAGGAAAGAATTTACATTCAGTATAAACACTGGGATCCTGATACAGAGACAGTAAGAGCTGACAACTGCGAGGATATTTATCTTTATGGTTGTTTTGCCGCGATTGGTGATGGCGAAAGGGAACTTTATGGCAATCTGAATACACATTATGAGGGGATATTCTCCTTCAATTACCAGCATCCGCATGGATCGACACCTCCATTTGATCTTCCATTACCCAATGGAAATATCTGGCAGGTTGATTATCCTGATTTCCATAAGTTCATTTTCCCACCGTCTCCCTATTGGACCGGCAATCAGGGATTTCAGCTGCATGGCGGACCTCCAGTGCCAAACAATGGATTCACCACCTGTGGTTTTCCTGCAAGTGATTCACCTGCTTATGAAAGTCCATTAAATCCCCCAGATCTGGGAACCGACTGGCCCTGGTTAAATCCAGTGTGGCCCGAAGGTGTTAATGCTGGCATGGGAGAACGTGGATTCATTCGCATGTATGGTGGAGTTCAGCAATTCAGGCGTGGATTTGTGCACAGATCAGGAAATGATCCTGTTAATCATACAAGTGAGACGGAATGGGACCTCGACCACTGGCATTATGATGGAACTCATGGAACGACAGGATATGATAAAGATTATAACTGGGATAGTCGGATAGATAATGGTATGTTACCACCTGATTATCCACAAGTTTATGAAGGGCTTGGCAACTCAGATTTGTTCTACAGTTCAACTGGCTGGACAATGAAAGTGCCACCCGGAAATTAATATCGGTGGCGCTTAAGCGCCCAGAGAATATAATGAATTTTAATTTTAAAACAGGTGAGATATATGGCGAAGAAGAAAAAACTTAATAAGATTAAAGAATCAATAGGGCTTGATATAGGCACTCACAGCATCAAGCTGGTTCATCTGAGGCATGTTCATGAAGGTTATAAATTAGTGAATTATGCAATCAGGCCAACCATACCGGAAGGATTGGAGCATAATCAGTCAGACTTAATGAATGACCGATTTGCTCCAGTTTTAACCGGGATGCTGCGTTCGCTCAAGATCAATCCCAAAAAGGTGAAGCATCTGGTAACCTCTGTTGGAGGTGACAATACCAGCATTAAGCAGATCAAAACGATTTTTCTGCCTGAAGAGGAGCTGGAGTCTGCCTTGTTCTTTGAAGCAAAGAAGCATTTACCGATCAGTGGATCAGAAATGGTCCTTGATTATCAGGTATTAAATGTAGAAGAAAAGACGAATAATATGAATATTCTGCTTGCTTCTACCACGAAATCTTTGTTGAATGAGCATACTCAGATATTAGGCGCTGGAGGACTTCAACCGAATGTAGTGGATCTGGAGTCATTAGCCGTTGCCAATAGTTTTGCTCTAACAACCATAGATGAAGATGGTCTTTATGTACTTTTAAATATAGGTGCTTATAAGACCAATATGGTAGTTTACAGTAATAAGGCAAAATTCTTTACCCGTGATATCAGCTGGGGTGGCTATCACTATTCCAAGGATTTAGCAAAGCTTCACAAGTGTTCATTTGAAGAAGCTGAGAAGATGAAAAAGGAATTAGGTATGAAAGCCATGGATAAGGCTGGCAGTAAAGAATCACTTTTAGCACTTGACATTACAGAAAAGTCAGCAATCGAACAGATCGCGATGGAAGTTAAGCGTTCATTGAGATTTTATGTAAAGGAAGCCGGAGATAGTGATTTCCGGAAAATTCTATTAGTAGGTGGCACTGCAAAACTGAAAGGTTTACCTGAATATCTTTCAGAGCAATTGAATATTCCAACCGAAGTATTCAATCCTATGACGGAAATTGACGGTGCAGATAAATTTGCTGATGCACAGGATCCTCAGTTGGCGCTGGCGTTGGGTCTGGCAATGAGACCGGAATAGAGGAGATGATATGAACCAGCTATTTTTTAAGATTAACTTAAACAAATACGGTGAACTGAAGCAAGCTGTACTAAAAGAGCGTCGTACTTTCAGGACTACGGCGTTAGCATTTATAGTATTTACTGCAATTATTTATGGTGTAGTTCTATATTATAATGGTATAATGGCTCGCAAGGTTGATAACCGTCGTCAACTCCTCGCAGATATTAAATTAGAGATCAAGTCATATAAAGAGAATGATCAGTATTTATCCTCCAAGGACTTGACCAATATTGCAGAGATCAGTACTGATAGAATTTTCTGGTCAAAGAAACTTGTAGCCCTGTCAGAAAAGACAAGTGACAAGATTGCGATCACAAATTTTTCTTTCAAGAATGATGTTCTGAGTATTTTTGGTATCACCCGGTTAGATAAAAATGAGAAAGAGTTTGATCTGATCAATGAATTCGTCGAGAATCTGAAGAATAATTCCCAGATTAGCGGTGATTTTGATGAGATTTATTTCGTAAAATCAAATCGCGATTATGAAAAGGATGTAGAGATAATCAGGTTCCAGATTGACTGTGTTCATGAGGGATCAGACACTATAAAAAAGAGGAGGAGACGATGAGACAACATTACTTAATTTTACTCGCTATAATGATCATGGTCTCTATTCTGTTCTTCCATTTCAGCTCGCAGATCATAGCTGATAAGATTGGTCGCATTGATAAATATGATGAACGGATAAAGGTCGAGCAAGAAAAATTAAATAGTGCCAAAGTGCTCAATGAGCAGTTGCGTCAAGTATCCCGTGTTATCATGGGCAGTATCACAACTGATAAGAAATTTGATGCAGATGAAATTGGTACTTTTACCAAACAACTTTACGATATAGCTGAAAAATATAAATTCCCCATTGTAAGTTATTCACATAAAGACATATCAGCACTTGGTGGGAGATCTCTGGAACATCTATATACGATGGAATTGAATTGCACATTTGTGCAGTTAGGTAAATTTTTGACAGACATGGAGGCATTGGACAGCATAATTAAGATAAAAACTCTTGATGTGACTCCCTATCAAGCACGTGGAAAGTCAGAAATGATGGATGTTGGGGCTGATACCCGTTACAAGATAACAATTGAGCTTTCAACATTTAAGATTATAAAGGAGGCATAAAGTGGAACAAAAGTATTTGAAAGATTTTGTCATTGTACTTGTAGTAATTCTGCTTTTAGCCTTTGGGATCAAAACATCGTCTCTCTATAAAAAGATCGTAGACGTACCCGAAGATTCCAAGTATAAAAAGATGGGACTGGGAGAAAAGCTGCTGCAACAGATCCAGGAAATTGATTCCTCAATCAGCGATCGGAAAAATTTCTATTTCACGGTTGAGAAAGACCCGCTGGAACAGAATTTGATCGTTAAGACGCAGAAGGATCTGGAAAAGCAATGGCGTGAGAAAGTGGAAAATCTGGTTCGTCTGGAAATGACGATTTTACCAGAGATCGGCGAGAAGAAAGCCGCTATCAGCTATAAAGGGATGACTACTCTTTATGGAATTGGTGATAAGTTCGAATTGGGAGATGAATTTTCCTCAGGAGCAATTGGTCAGATTACTGACATTCAACCTGGAGTGATCACTTATAAGTATAATGGTAAGGATTATGACATGAAGCTGAGCAAGATACCTCCCAAACCCGAAAAACTTAAAACTGAAAACAAATCCAAATCAATAAGAGAATACAATTGGTAAATAAGTATCAAAGGAGTATAAATGAAATCATTCAACATTAAAGCATCGTTATCTTTTAGCATAATATTAATTTTGCTTACAGGGTCAGTATCACTATTTGCTGGTGCTGAATTATTAGATAACAAGATTAGCCTTGATGCAACGGATGGGAAGGTTTCCAATATTATCGCAACAATGGCTCAGATGAGTGACTGTAACATAGTTTTAGCCATGGCGACAGAAGAAAGTAGTGATCAGGATTCAGCTGCAGATAAGAAGATAACCATACATCTTAAAGATGTTCCCATTGAACAGGCACTTTCCCTGGTGGTAAAATCAGTAGGTTTGTCATACCGGCTGATTGGAGAAAATACCTTTATCGTAGGCGATAAAAAGAAGATTGATGAAGAAATAGGTGAACGCACTTATGTAGTTCATCTTAATTATGTGGAAGCAACCAAGATAGTGGATGCCATGAAGGGTATGCCAGGCATTTTTTCTGAAATAAAAGGACAGAATGCTTTAATTATAAGAGCTAATCCAAACACATATGCTGAAACTATCAAAAGAATAGAAGAAATTGATGTACCTCAAAAACAGATTGAAATTCGCGCCCGGTTGATTGAAGTGCATGTATCTGAAGCTGAAAAATATGGTATTGACTGGCAAAAATTAAACAAGCTTACTACCATCATTGCTGAAGATCCTACTAATGCTAATGGTGTTGGTTTACCTTATGGTTATACTGATGACACAGGAGCAATTCCGCACGGAAATCTGGAAGATTTTAATGTAGTGCCAGAAGATCAGTATTTCCAAAAATTAGACGGATTTAATGACATTGGTCATTTCTCACGTCAGCTTACAGCTTTTGATATTACACTTGATTTTCTGCTGGAAAACAATGCAGCTGAATTACTCACTGATACTCACATTACTGCTCTTAATGGAGAAGAAGGATATATTCATATAGGTGAAGTAGTACCTTATGTAGTGAGAGATGAAGATGATGAAGTTCAGGTGGAACGTGAAGAAGTAGGTATTATGCTGAGAGTTCGACCAAAGGTAAATCGTGACAATCAGATTACAACTACTATTGAACCCGAAGTAAGTTCCGTAACAGAACTTGTTCAAGGCAGGATTCCTCGCACTAAGGTGCGTAAGATCACCTCAACCGTGACAGTTCCCAACGGACATAGGATAATTGTTGGTGGTTTGTTATCTACTAATATAATTACTACAAACAGTAATCTGCCATTTTTAAGCGATATACCTTACATCGGTGGTTTATTCAAACACAAAAGCGTTTCAATGGAAAAAACTGATTTGATAATAGAAATTACTCCGCGTATTGTAGATATCAACGATGTTTACAACTACAAATTAACAGATGATCGACTGGACAAGCGAATTTTAAAAGAAGAAACCGAAGAGGAGTAAAAATGAATTTGAAGAAAGCAAGGGTAATACTTTTAGCTGTTATTATCCCGGCAATTCTACTGCTAACTGGCTGCGATTCTAGAGAAGGTGATGGGATCAATTACGATATCACTTCCATGACTGTAAGTCCCAATTCTCTGTATGCAGATCAAGAGATAATAACTTCTGCGGAAGTAAGAGTAACAGTAGAAGATAATCAAGGATTTCCTGCAGTAGGAATCTCGGTTTCATTTGAAGCCGATTTAGGATATATTCAGGGAAAAGTATATACAGATGATTATGGTGTAGCACTCACTTCGTTCAATGATAATGGACTGGTGGGAATGGCTCATATTAATGCCTCTGTTGAAGGTGGTCAGGTTGTGCGTGATTCAGTTGAGGTTCTTTCTAATCCTCATCTTAGTATTGTAAGGATCACTGCCAATCCTGGTACTATTTATCTTGATAATGGTATCACTTCCAGTGAAATAGAAGTTCTGGTTCAGGATCAGGATGGCTTTGCTGCAACAAATGAAGACGTGTATTTCAGAGCCAGCATTGGTAATATTATCTCTCATGTAACAACAGATTCCAGCGGAATCGCATCAACAAGTTTCTGGGATGCTGGTATCGAGGGAACCTGCGATATTGATGCCTTTGTGGGTGTTACTGATACTACTATTACTGTAGTGATCGCACCTCAGCCGGAAGTTATTGATTTGGCTCTGGATGTTGTGAGTAATGAGATCACTATTAACACTGTGCGTACGATTGATGCTTTTGCAGTCAATGTTATTGGTTCTGTGCCTAATGGAACAGCAATAACTTTTGAAACCGAGTTTGGATTTTTCCAGACAAGTGCTAGTGATAATACCTATCTTGGAAAATCTGTAACTACTACAACATCTAATGGATCTGCCAGGGCATTTTTAAATGCTGGAACTCAGGCAGGAACAGGTGTGGTGTCAGCAGAGATTGTTGCTTCTGTTGATAGTCTTGGTATTGAAACAATACTTTCTGATGAAGAAACCATGACTTTCATGGCTGGCAGACCTACACAAATGACATTAATACCCAAGAACGAAAATGAAGAACTTCAGAGCATTATTCCTGTGAATAGTCCGGAAGATCTTTATGTATGGGCATATGTACGTGACAGCTTTGGCAATCCAGTAAGAAATGATTATGTTGTATTATTTACCAGTGATTTGGGTACTATTATGAGCCCGGTTCCAATTACTGATGGTGGAATAGCAGTTGCTACATATTCAGCAGGTATTCAGGCTGGTGTAGCACAGATCACAGCAATTGTTGATTCAGCTACTGCTTCTACTGCTATCACTATTATTTCTGATGATGTCAATTCTATTCAATTTATTAACCAGGCTCAGATATCTATTGATGTTCAAGGTACTGGTGGTGTAGAATCAGCAGAATTGGCTGTTAATCTCTTTGACATGAATGGTAATATGATCGATGAATCTGTAGAAGTATGGTTCAAATTCCTGGTTCGTCCAGAAAATAACTATCCTGAGGGAAGTAATATTAATACCGAAGTTTATAACCTGTCGGATTCTACGAGTACTATTTCTTCAAATGGTATGGCAGTAATATCTGTCAATAGCGGTACTGAATCTGGTATTATCAAGATTCAAGCCTGGTGTAGAAACCTCGAAGGTCAAAAGATTTCAGCTTCCAAACCAAATATAATTGTCCAGTCAGGACCAGCAGATCAATGTGAATTTGCAATAAGTGGAAATGATAGCGGTGAAGATATGGATGGTGGAATGTGGAAAGTGCAGATTGCCGCTCTTATTACTGATGAATGGGGTAACCCGGTTGGTAATGGAACAGCAGCATACTTCTCACTTGATCCCAATCCGGATTACGCTTCCGTTGAAGCAGCAGATGCTTTTGTGGGAAATGAAAATTCTAATGGAGATTCACTCTCAGGAACTGCTTTCTCATACTTGATCTATGATGGCACCTACACCAATGAAATGGTTAATGTCAACGTAGATGTTGGTAGTGAAATCGAATTTGATGGTGAACTGAAACTTCCCCTCCAGAACGGTGAGATTACCATGGTCTGTACTCCTATACATTGTGACTGGGTAATTTTAGATGATTGGGAAGATAAGGAAACACAATGCCGTGTGACTGTTCATGACAGTCAGCAAAATCCTATCAGTAATCAGAGGATTATATTTACTTCTTCAATAGGTGATCCTACTGATGATGGCATTCATCCAATCGAATCTGATATCACAGACCCGATTATTCTCCAGTCATATGACTGGGATGGTCTTAATGATGACGATGATCCTCATGATGGGTTTACTGGCTGGTATGATGGTGATCTTGGAGTGCTCTTCAAAAGTGTGATATTCCATAAATATGAATGCCTCCCTCCCGGACCTGGTGGACCTGGCATGGCAACTGCAGCCGTTACAGCAAATATCTTTGGAACTAATACTTCTTTAAATTCGACAATTACACTGTGGAGATACACAGATTAAAAATAGGAGCTGCATAAATGTCTTTTAATCCCCAATTTGCCCGTTTAGGTGAGATCCTGGTACACATGGGTAAGGTTTCTGAAGATCAGATCAAAGAAGCCCTTGTGAAGCAGAACAATTTCAGACTTAAGATAGGGGAGACTCTGGTTAAATTAGGATACCTGACCGAAAGGGATCTTCTGAAAGCTTTGGAACAACAGCTTGATATTCCGGTAGTAGTAGAAGATGATCTGCTCGAACTGAAAGTTTCTGTTGTGAAGATAATTCCAGAACCGTTTGCGGTTGAAAATCGGTGTATTGCCGTAAAGAGAACAGATACTACTCTGTTTGTGGCTATGACCGATCCTGAAAATATTGTAATTCTGGATAGTTTAAAAAAGATTATTGATTTACCGATCACCCCACTTTTGATTGGTGAAAGTGTTCTTACAGATACTCTGGAAAGATATTACAAGTCTATCAGAACTTCTTCCCAGGTGGAAGATGCTGTCGGTAATTTTGAATTTGTGGCTGTTGATGATGAAGAAAATGAGATCACAATTGACTCTAAGGGAGATGAAGATGCTCCTGCAGTGAAACTGATCAATCTTATTATCACAGAAGCCATTAAATCAGGATGTACTGATATTCATATTGAACCTCTTTCAAAGAGTTCAAGAGTTCGATTCAGGGTTGATGGAGCTCTGCGTGAAGTTATGGCTCCGCCTATCAGCATGCATCCGGGTCTTGTATCTATTATTAAGGTTATGTCTAAGCTCAATATTGCTGAAAGAAGATTGCCCCAAGATGGTCATATCTCCTTGAAAACAGCGATGAAGAGCGTGGATGTTCGTGTTTCAATAACCCCTACCGTAGTGGGTGAAAAAGTCGTGATGAGACTCCTTGACAAGGGAGAATTTGGATTTACTCTCACTAATCTGGGATTTACTGAAGATAACCTTGATATGTTTAAAAAGTGGATCAAGAGACCCTACGGAATAAATATTGTGTCAGGTCCTACTGGTAGTGGTAAATCCACTACTCTCCATGCTGGTCTCAAAGAAATCATGGACATTGAAAATAATATCGTAACAGTTGAAGATCCTGTGGAATACCGTTTGGATGGTATCTGTCAGATTGAAGCTAATTCTAAGATAGGGCTTACCTTTGGTAAGGCTCTTCGCTCAGTTTTGCGTCAGGACCCGGATATCGTTTTGATTGGTGAGATTAGAGATCATGAGACGGCAGATATTGCCATTAAGTTCTCACTTACCGGTCATCTGGTGTTCTCCACACTTCATGCAAATGACGCACCTTCCACTGTTACTCGTCTTATCGATATCGGTATTCCTCCCTATCTGGTAGCCAGTTCTTTAAATCTGGTGATGGCACAGAGACTTGTTAGACGGGTCTGTCCACATTGTGTAAAAGACTATAAACCATCAGATGAAGAGTTGAAGGGTATTGACATGAGTAGGGAAGTTGCTGATAAGATCAATTTCAAGAAAGGAGCTGGTTGCGTCCATTGTGACAATACCGGGTATTCTGGTCGTACAGGTATCTTTGAGATGCTGGAAGTAACACCCAAGATCAGACACCTGATCTTTGACGGTGCTAATCAGGATTATATCCGTGATGCTGCTCTTGAAAATGGAATGCTTTCACTTCATGAAAGCGCCATTATTAAAATGAAAGAAGGTAAGACTACTATCAACGAAGTAATCAAGTTTACTGTCGTTGAATAGTCAGGCTTATAAAATCAGGCAGAAGGAAAATATATGGCTGCTTTTCAATATATAATTAAGGATGTCAAAGGGGCTCGCTCCGAAGGTATCATCAAAGCAACTTCGCTTGATGAAGCCGTGGATAAACTTGCAGCGGAAGGTAATATCGTTATATCGGTAAAAACTGCTGCTGAAGGTTCATTCCGTGGCAAGATGTCCCTGTTTGACAAATTGATGCTGCAAATTTATAAGTGGCGTACCGGTGTGGGATTGAGAACCCTCGTCTTTTTCACTCGCCAGATGGCTACGATGTTCTCGGCTGGACTAACCATCGAGAAATCGATAACCAATCTGGAAAAAAGTGAGAAAAACAATAAGTTCCGTAAAGTGTTGGTGAAAATTGCTAATGACATTAAAAAAGGATTTAGCTTATCTGAAGCACTGGAAGAACATCCGGGTATTTTTAATCCTCTCTATATCTCGCTGGTGAAAGCTGGTGAGGTTTCTGGTACCCTCCATACAATTCTGGATGAACTCGCTGTTTATCTTGAGAAACTGGAAGACACAAGACGTAAGGTTTCCACAGCGCTTACATATCCTGCATTTATTCTCTGTTTCCTGGTGATAGTTTCATTTTGTTTATTCTATTACATTATCCCCATGTTTGCCAGAGTTTATGAAGATTTTGACGCTGATTTACCTATACCTACTCAGATTGCTATTTTTATTGCTGACTGGATAGGCGCAAATGTCTTCTATTTCTTCTTGATAATCTTAGCAGTGATAATGACAGTTTTTCTCATTTACCTCAGCGATCGTGGCAGGTTTATTATAGATAAAATGACCCTGCATGTTCCGGTTATTGGCGGATTGATGAAAAATTCCATTCTCAGTAAGTTTGCCAGAACATTTAGCATTCTGATGACAGCTGGTGTACCCATTATGGATACACTGGAGCTCAGTCAGGATGTGGTACAAAATGCAGTTGTCGAGAAGGCAGTTGCCGACGCCCGTAATATGGTAAAAGAAGGTTACACAGTTGCTGGAGCGCTCAAAAGAACCGGGGTTTTCCCTTCTACTCTTTTGCAGCTCGTGGCTACCGGTGAAGAAACAGGTGATATGGATAGACTGCTTGCCAAGGCTGCTGAGTTTTATGAAAAACTCGTGGACTCGGTTATTGACAGACTGTCATCACTTATCGAACCTCTTCTTATTGTGCTTATGGCAGCTGTCGTGGGTTCTATTGTTATTGTGATTTACTTACCAATATTCAATCTTGGTCTTGCCATCTCTTCTGGTGCCAAATAACAGGATCGAATACTGGAATATAATTAAATGCTCGGGTCAAGTGACCCGAGCGTTTTCTATATGGTGATATAATGGCTATAATCTATATCTTTCTATTTATTACTGGGGCAGCTTTTGGCAGCTTCTTTAATGTCTGTATCTGGAGAATCCCTCTTCATCAGTCAATCATTTCACCTGGCTCAAGATGTCCGCATTGCCTGAATAATATCAAGCCCTGGCACAATATTCCTATTCTCAGCTACCTGCTCCTCAAAGGTAAATGCGCCTATTGCGGAACGAAGATAAAAATGAATTATATGCTGGTGGAATTGATCACTCCCATTATCTGGATCACCTTATTCTGGCACTTTGGCAGCACTTTTAACTGGGTTTTTGCCAAATACCTGATCTTTTATAGTATAGGTATAATGATTTTCTTTATTGATGTTTATCATAAGATCATTCCTGATGTACTTTCATTACCTCTTATAATTATTGGACTCGCTATTTCTTGCCTTAATGCGGTGGATCTGCCTATTCTCTCAGCTCTCACTGGTTCTGCTACTGGTTTCTTTTTCTTCTATCTGCTTGCACTTGCCATTAGCCACTCCCTCAAAAGAGAAGCTCTTGGCGGTGGCGATATCAAATTTATCGCTGCCATTGGGGCATTTATCGGCATCAAAGGTGTGCTTTTTACCATATTTATCTCCGCTGCTATTGCTCTTCTGGTGGTTATACTATCAGGTAAAGACAAAAGCAGTGAAGTCCCTTATGGTCCCTTCCTCATCCTCGGTGCATTCATCTATACCATAGCCGGGAACTATATGCTCTATTTCTATCTCAATTTCTTTTACTAAATGGATAACTACTAACATTTTATAATATAAATCTCGTTAACAATGTTCACTTTGTTAACTTTGTTCACAGAAAACATTCTTATTGTAAATTATACTTGACAAAGTGATTGCTTATCTTCTCTATTGGTTTGTTTAGTTCAAAATGAACGATAGAGGAGTTTATTATGCGTTATCACACAGTAATTATCAGTTTTATATTTATTCTCATGATCAGCTTTCTGCTGATATCCTGTGATTCCAGAGAAGACGGGATTGATTATGAGATCAGTTACCTGTCTATTATCCCGGATACACTTTATGCCGATAATAATGATGAAACATTTTCAAATATAGTGATACTTGTCACTGATAATAATGGCAATCCTGTTCAGGGGAAATTAGTTTACTTTGAATCTGATCTGGGAAATATTCAAGCTGAAACTACATCCTTAGAAGATGGACATGTCTATGCAGTATTCCACGATAATGGAATTCCAGGGACTGCTCATATTTCCGCCAGTCTGAAGAATGAGAGCCAGACATTCACAGATTCTTTGGAGATACTTCCTTTACCAATTTTGATTACTTCTCTGAATATTACACCCGATATGCTCTATGCTGATAATATCATGGATACATATTCTGAAGTAAATTTAACTGTTCAGGATGAACAGGGTTTTCCCGCTTCGGGTATTCCTGTTCATCTCTATACAGATTTAGGTCTTCTGCAAAGTGTGGTATATACAGACGATTCCGGTTCTGCTAATACTAATTTTTATGATACCGGTCTGCCGGGTATGGCTCATATCTCTGCCTGGATAGATGAAGCTTATGGGCAGGTACTATGTGATTCAGTTGAGATATTTCCTGATCCTTATCTTAAAATTGTAAGTATCAGTGCCAATCCTGATACTATATATTTTGATAATGGTATCACTTCAAGTGAGATCGAAGTTCTGGTTCAGGATCAGGATGGCTTAGCTGCAACAAATGAAAGCGTTTATTTTAGTGCTTCTATCGGGAATATAATTGCTCACGTTACTACTGATGCCAATGGTTGGGCTACTTCATCTTTCTGGGATAATGAAACTACCGGTATTGCCTTGATACATGCTTATGCTGGCACTGCTGATACCACGATCATCGTGACTATTATCGATAGTGATGTCATAGAAATCAATCTTGATGAATTGCCCTCTGTATCTGCTGTCAATAATGTTATTTCTGTTTCTGCTTCTGCTTTAAATGAAATCGGTGCAGTTCCTGATTGCTCAGAGATCACCTTCTCCACAGAACTGGGCTTCTTTCAGGCAAGCGAAATTGATATTACACCCCTGGGAACAACTACTGTAGCCTATACTTATAATGGCTCTGCTTCTGTATACCTGAATACAGGTAACCAAATGGGCTTAAATCACATTACTGCCCAGATCACTGCTGATCATGCCGGAAATGTATTAACCGATTCTGCTGAAATGGAAATTTTGCCTGATGAAGTTGACCATCTTAATTTTACATCTCAAACTATTACCCTGATTGCCTGTGACGATAATAGTGTCTTTTCTGAAATTTGTCTGGAACTTAGAGATACTAATGAAAATCTGGTGCTTTCTCCCTGCCAGGTCTGGTATAAATTTCTCACTCGTCCCGAGGGAAGCAATATAGAAAATATAGTTTATAACTATACTGATTCCACCAGCGTTATTTCTACTGCTGGAGAAGCGCGTGTTCATGTATTCAGTGGCACTCAAACAGGTCTAATCATAGTGCAGGCATGGATAAGAAATACCGATCATCAAATGATCTCTGCCGTTTTTGAAGATATTATGGTTAACCCTGGTCCACCTTCTGCCTGCCAGCTCAATATTTCCGGAATGGATGAAGCAGAAGATTTGGACGGTGGCATGTGGTTAATAGAGACGTCTGCATTCCTCACAGATGCCTTCAATAATCCGGTTATGGAAGGCATTATGGTCTATTTCAGTCTTGATCCTAATTCTGATTATGCCAGTATCGGGTACACCGGATGTGTTGGCGGTCCAAATCAGGCTGGAGAATCTCTCCCAGGCACTGCCTTTGGCACTATGGTTTATGACGGAGCTTTTACCAATGAAATGATAAATCTCAAAGCAGATATATATGATGATATTACTTTTGAACAGGAATTTGTATTGCCTCTTCAGTATGGTGAATTATCCATGGTTTGTATTCCCATCCACTGTGACTGGGTTGAGGAGGGTGATGAAGAAGATAAACTCACCCAATGCAGAATAACTGTACATGACGGGCAAAACAGCCCCATAAATAACCAGCGTGTAATGCTGGTAAGTTCATTAGGTGAAACCACTGATGAAAATATCCATCCCATAGAATCCGATATTACTGATCCTGTAATTATGGATCTATATGACTGGGAAGGGCTTAATGAAGATGATGATCCCTATGATGGCTTCACTGGCTGGTATAACGGTGAGCATGGTCGGCTATATAAATATGTAGGTTTCCATAAATATGAATGCCCTCCACCCGGACCTGGTGGACCTGGCATGGCAACCGCAGCCGTTACAGCAACTATCCATGATACTCAGATATCAGTAATTCAAACCATCACTCTATTTAGATATGTAGATTAAATGGTAATTGGTGATGTGCTTAGCACCGTGAGTCTACGGAGTATCTTCGATTAGACGAAAAAAATACATAGAACACGGATTTTGCGGATTACGCTGATTAACGCTGATAATGCTTCGCACAGTGATTGGTGATTTGTGATTAGTGATTGGAAATTTTAAAAACCGGTCAAGCTTACGGATCACCTGATAGTAAATTTTGTTCGCGTTTGTTCGGTTTGTTCGCGGCAGAAAATCTTACATTACATTCTCTGTGACCTCTGTGGTTGAAAATCTTACATTGATTTCGTGAGAAGTGAGACGTACTCCTCCGCATAAAGCTACGGAGTATCTTCGATGAGACGAAAAAAATACATAGAACACGGATTTTGCGGATTACGCTGATTAACGCTGATAATGCTTCGCACAGTGATTGGTGATTTGTGATTAGTGATTGGAAATTTTAAGAACCGGTCAAGCTTACGGATCACCTGATAGTAAATTTTGTT